>JAKSCJ010000435.1 GCA_022360675.1 Lysobacterales bacterium | reverse complement strand
TCAGGGGTAGGAATGGCTTGGGCGCTGGGTGGGATGTAGTCTTCACCCGTTAGTTGATTGCCCACCTGATATTCGATAAGACCGCCATACAAACTGGCCGCCACATCCACACCACTGCCTTTGCCGTTTTGCAGTTTGCGATGTAAATCCACCAGCGTAGGTAGCCAACGCTGTACATCTAAAGCTTGAACCTGATGACGCGAGGCATACCAAGCGGCTGCCAACGACACGGCCAAAGCCGCGCTAGAACCCAAACCAAGTTTGCGGCGTTCACCTTGATATTCGGAGAAAAAGGCCTGGGTATCGAGTGTGATTCGCAGGGCGCTTAGCGCTTGACCATTAGCATCGCGAACTTCGCCCCAAGGACCCAGATCTTCCATTAAGGGCTGTACAAAGGGCAGTAGCTGGTGCGCTTTGTCGTCGAGCCAGCGGAAGCGCCCTTCATTATCGAAGCGAAACGGCAGCGCTGCATCCATCAAAGGTAATGCCATCACCTCATGGCGGCCGCTCTCACTGGCGCTGACTTGCACCTTGGCGTAGCGATCGATGGCTTGAACTAAAGCCGGCGCACCGTCGAGTACGGCATACTCGCCCAGAATCACCAATTTAGCAGGTGCCAGGGTCTGAAGCATCAGGCGAAGTCCTCGATCCGCGTAACACCGGGGCCCATGGCAGTGGTGATCACGCGCTGCACGCCAGGCATAGCAGCCAGGGCGGCTTTCACCTGGGCCGTGGCCGACGGTTCGCATACCGCTTTGAGCTGCGGACCTGCATCAATGGTGAAAAACACCGGCACGCCTTGCTGGCGCAATTCGCGTACGGTGTGAATACCGTTCGTGGTGGCTGCATTCCAATACAACACACCCGGATGTGCCGCCAGAGCCGATGCATGCATTTTTAAGCAACTGTATTCAGACACTTGGGCCAGTGCGTCGAAATCGCGCGCCGTAATGGCGCTGCGCGCAGCCGCCAGATCGGCCTCTGCGCCATCCACCCAAGCCGAATAATAAGGCGAGGTGGCCATGGTGTGATCCATACCCACGGTAGAACCCACTTTTTTGCTGGCCTCGCTGGTAATGGCAATCACCACTTCCAAAGGCCAGTGGCTGGCTTCGTGCAATGGTCGCGCGATGGAATCACTGCCATCGACCGCAACACCATGGGCCATATCCACAAAGCCGCCGAAAATCGAACGCGCCGCCGAGCCCGAGCCACGTCGTGCCCATTCCGACAAACGCGCATCGCTCACCGATAAATCCAAAGCCTGGGCTGCGGCCGATACTAAAGCGGCAAATCCCGAGGCTGAAGAGGCCAAACCCGCAGCGGTGGGAAAGTTATTCCGGCTCACCACCAAAGCTTTGGTGGAGATTTGCGTCTGATCGCGCAGTAAATCTAATGTTTTACTGATACGGCGCGCTGCTTTTTCGCTGCGCTCGCCGTTCAGTGAAATATCGTCCTCGGCCAAATTCGGGTCGAAACGCACTTGGGTTTCGGTGGCTAAGGCTTCCAGCGTGATCGACAAAGAACCCACGGCGGGTAAATTCAACGCCGCGTCTCGCTTACCCCAGTATTTCACCAGGGCAATATTAGCGTGGGCACGCACCGCGGCGCTTTGTAAGTTGGTACTCATAACAGATTCAATTTCCGCATCAGGCAGGGGGCTGATAGCCCCATTCGCGCACAAAGTCGCCCCAGTGCTCGTCGACTAACTCGATGGCATCGGTCGGGAAGCCGTGGCTGTTTTTGCGATAGCCGCTCACCGATTCCAGATACTCTCGGAAAATCGGATGCGCATGCTCGAAACCCGGAATTTCCAGCTGGCGATAAATGGCCTCTAACTGGGTTTCTGGATCACTTTCTAGATCTTCAAAGCGCAAGGTCACCATACGCTCGGGCGGTAAGTCGGCGGTGTCTTTTTTCAGATTCGCCAACATTCGTGGATAGGTTTCTAAAATGAGCTTATCGGCCTGGGTTTCGTCGAAGGGCTGCATTGCCAAACGCGGAAACAAGGAGCGATAAAACTTACGTGTAGACTGAAACACCACATACGGATTGCGATAAATGTGGATAAAGCGCGCATTGGGAAACCACTGGCGCAGTAAATCTACACGGCCGGTATACACCGGATTTTTAATCACCAAACGTTGTCCGGGCTGAGCAATTTTCAGCTTTGCGAAATAATGCCGTAAAGCCCGACGCCAACGCGCCATCGTTACCGGCGGAACGTCGTCTAAAAACACGCCTTGGCGATAATGGCGATCGAACTGCTGCGGAAAGTAAATACCGAAGTAGTACGATAAATTCTGCATCGCCGCCAAGCCGATTTCGTCTTCCTGGGGTGAATCGGGATTCACCGCCACACGGTCAATGAAACGATCGGCCGGCAGTGCTTTAGTGAGTAGCGGCTGCAACCAGCGGCCCAACAACAAGAAATCCCACGGCATGCCGGTGGCAAAAGGATCGACAAAAGCAAATTGGGGATCACGACTCAGCGTGTTGTAGAGATGTGTCGTTCCCGAGCGCCAATGACCCAAAATAAAGATGGGTGGCTCGGTTTCGGGCAAGCTTTTTTCCTTCGCCGCGACATACAAGCGCTCGGCTGCCGAAAACGGGCTGCGTGCCAGAGCCGCCCCCATCATCGCAGCAGCCATGGGCCACTGTTTGACCGGCAAAGCACCATTTTCCGTAAAGGCTTTGAACAGGGTAACGGGATCCGCCCCAAATAATGGGTGGTTCCAGGTAGGTGTGGGGGCCGTCAATGGCGGCCGGTTCCCAGTTTCAGCTTGCGCAGTCACAGCATCCCGACTTTAGGCATAAACCGGGTATTATCCCGCCCCGCTGTGACCATTACCACCCCGCCGGTACCATTGTGAACATGCAATTTCACGGATTATCGCTACGGCGTTCGAAAAAAGCCTTCGTCCACACGATAAGCGTCGCAAATCGCCGTAAACTTCATAAATAGCTCATGAATACGTTGGGCACTCAGCAAACCGGGCTGAACGTATTGCTCTTGTATCCAAGTGGTTTTATTCACAAACGCCATAGGGTCTTCCATACGGCTGAAACGCAAATACTGAAATTCATAGGCATAGCGCATTAAGCGCTGAAAAATGGCCCCGTTTTGGTAACCCTGCACGTGACTGCGATGGTTATTACGCACATAGGTTTCTATTTCCACTGGGCGCAAATAGCGAGCGGCTACTAAATTGGCTTGAAAGTCTTCCATGCGCTTCAGGCTTAAGCGGACCAGTGCCTGGGCATGGTTTTCACCACTTTTGCGCAGCTGCGACAACGACGTTTCAGCAGCGCGTAATACCCGCGCTGGCACATCGTTCAGCATCTGCCCTACGCATTCTTCAAAAGCCAACAAGCGCTCACGATAATCGGCTTTGGTCAATGACATGGGCACCCAACCCTGCTCCACGCATAGATGGCCCCATTCATGAATCGTGCGAGCGGCCAACATCCAGCGTTCGAACGGCGGGCTTGCTTCGCGTAAACGCTGCATCCCTTTCTCGTGAAGGTTGTACGCCACCTCGCGACGCTGAAGATGCATGTAACTCAAGCCATCTTGATCGGCAAAATGGGGCTGCGGCGGCGGCAGGCTATGTTGATCTCGCAGACTGTTCACAAAGCTCTGGGAACGCGTACCCACAACGGCCCAGTCGGCTTGTAAGCTGGCCGCCACGCGGTCGCCGATATCGCTTAGCACAGGTTTTAATTGCGTACACTCCTCTGGATGTTGAAAATCCCAAATCACCTCGCCGCCACTCTTGGTAATGAGTAGCCGTGGGCGTTCTTGCTGCAGCCATTGGCAAAGCGCTTCGGCGTGATCGGCAGAACGGCGATTAGTAGAATGGTGATTAGTCTTGGCGCGTTGGCTTTGGGTGTGAAAAAACCGCTCGGCCACACCCTGCACCGAGCGCGTACAAGTTTGCACCAAACGATCCAAGTCCACCGCCCGCCTCCGGGGCATTAAGATGCCAGTACCTGGGATTTCGCCGTATTCGCCCATCGTGGCGCTTTGCAGCGGCCGTAATTGCGGGTGATTGAGCTGTCGCAACCAGGGCAAAGCTTTAGCCAGCGCTTGGGCGCTATGAATATCGGGCCGAGGATTGTGCTCTGAAGCTTGCTGGAACTGCTGGGCTTCCTCACCACTACGCAAGAGCCAATAACTCAAGTTAGCGCCAATGGCTGGAATCACCTGTTGCAGCAAACCCATGCGCTCGGCTAACAACAGGTGATACACCGCAAACTCCACGTTGCTATAGCGAGGCGCGAAATCGCTGGCATACAACAGCCAAGAAGACTGATGCAAGGGCTGAAAATACGGCCGCACGGTATCGATATCGGTCACGATGGCTAGGTGTTGAACACGCGGCGGAAACCAATATTGCGGTGCCCGTTGATACAACTCGGCGGTTCGTTGCCAATAGCAGCGCAGGGCTGCGTCGAGCAGGTCAAACCAGGCGTCATCCAATGGCAGTGTTTGCCCGGCGGCATCTTGGGCGTTTAACGACTGATTCAACAGTAGATTACGCAGCTCCGTCTGCACGCCCTCGGCACTGATCAGCTCAGCCGGCAATAACAATAGGCCTGCTTGTCCACAGCAAAAATCGATGTAGTGATTAGCTCGCTCGTTGTTCACGATTCGCCCCGATGCAAGTATCCGAAAAGACGAATTCCTCTAACAGAAATTCATGAGGTTTAGTTGAGCTTAACGGCTCATATCAATGCCCACAAAACGGTATTGAGTGCTGTAAAGAAACGCTGTGCTCGCCTACACTATGCGCTCTTTGATCAACAGCACCGCCATGGCGAACTCCGCATCCACAACTCGACTAAATTTAATTACAGGTGGCACCGGCTTTATGGGCACCCATTTAAGTCGCCAGCTTTTAGCCCGTGGCGAGCGTGTTCGTGTGCTAGATCTCAAAGCGCCCACCCAGCCACTGGCAGGCGTGGAATATGTACAAGGCTCCATTACCGAGCCACAAGCCGTGGAAGCGGCCACCGATGGTTGCCAGCGGGTGTATCACCTGGCCGCCTTATCGGGGTTGTGGGGACCGGATAAAAAAGCGTTTTTACAGGTCAATCGCGATGGCACACGTCATGTGTTGGCCGCTGCTGCCAACGCCAGTGTCGAGCGTGTGGTTCACACATCTACAGAGTCCATTCTCATCGCCATGGGCCGTGGCCGAGGGCCTCAAACGGTGAACGAAGACACCCAGTGCACACTCGCTGAGATGGCTGGGGAGTATTGCGCAGGTAAGTTTCTCGCCGAGCAAGAAGCCCGCGCCGCCGCCGAAGCCGGTCAAGATGTGGTAATCGTGAATCCTACCGTACCCGCAGGACCCGGCGATCACTGGTTAACACCGCCCACGCGCATGATGCTGGGCTTCCTCAATGGGCAGTACCCTGCCTATTTAAACAGCAGCATTAACTTGGCCGATGCGCGTGACATCGCTCAGGGCCACATACTCGCTGCCGACAAGGGCGAGGTAGGGCAACGCTATATTTTAGGTGCTCACGATACTCACCTGGGCGAGTTACTCGAAATTTTGGGATCGCTCAGCGGCCGCCAAATGCCAAAGCGAACCATTCCTTATGCGCTGGCTTATACGGTGGGCGTTGTGGGCGAATGGCTTGCCGATCATTTCACGAAAAAACCACCAGCCGCCCCCCTGGCAGGCGTTAAGTTGGCGGGCATTCCTGTGCGTTTCGATAACCAAAAAACCCGCGCTGCTTTAGACTGGCACCCACGCCCACTGCGCGAAACCTTAAGCGATGCCCTGGCAGACTACCAACAACGCGGATTACTCGAAGTGGCCAAGGCAACAAGTGCTTAACGGACTCGACGTTCTAAGGTTTAACGCGCTAACCTGAATTGGAAGACCGAGCACGCTGCTGCCACCACCAGTGGCCTTCTTGCCATTGCCAGATCAACAGGGACACGCCACCGATAATCAATTCACGCAAGCGCTTGACGACTGCCAGCAACAATAAAGCCTCGGCTGGCAAACCTAAGAACAGGCCCACCGCCATTAAACCCGCCTCTTGAGCACCAAT
>JAKSCJ010000455.1 GCA_022360675.1 Lysobacterales bacterium | reverse complement strand
TTTCACGCCTTGCCCATCCGGGTGAAGGGTTGTTTGGATGCTCAGCTGGCAGCGATGAGCATCACATGATCACCATTTCAACTCTTTGGCAGCCAATGTGTGGTGGTGGGTGTGGATAGCTTCTGGGATGGCAACGACTACTTAGTGAAGCAATACACCGGCGATCCAAGCCAAACCCGCGACACTCAGCGCCAGACCCAGCACTGGATCGACGAGGTAATTGAGCGCGGTGCGGGCGAAATTGTCCTCAATTGCATGAATCAAGATGGCGTGCGCCAAGGCTATGACCTACTACAGCTGCAAGCACTACGCCCACGCTGCAGCGTGCCGTTAATTGCTTCGGGCGGTGCAGGCACCGCGCAGCATTTTATCGATGTTTTCGAGCAAGCCGATGTAGACGGTGCCTTGGCGGCCAGCATTTTTCACAGCGGTGAGTTACCCATTCCATTATTAAAATCCCAGCTGCTACAAGCAGGAGTTGAGGTTCGTCCATGAACAAGGCACCCACACAAGCACTACCCAGCGAGCTGAACTGCGAACAGATCGAGGCCTTACAAGCTGCCGACTGGGATAAAGGCCAAGGTTTATTGCCGGCCATCGTGCAGCACGCACGCACCGGGCAAGTCTTGATGCAGGCCTTTTTATCGCCCGCGGCTTTAACGCAAACCTTAAACAGTGGTTGGGTCACTTTTTACAGCCGCAGCCGCCAAGCGTTGTGGACCAAAGGCGAAACCTCAGGCAATCGCTTGGGTTTAGTGTCTATTCAACTAGACTGCGATCAAGACAGCTTTTTGATTCAGGCCCTGCCCCAAGGCCCGGTGTGCCATACCGGAGCGGAAACCTGCTGGGATCAAGGCCACTTAGGACAAGCTCCCCATGGAGTGGGATTTATCGCCGAGCTGGCCGAGATCATTCAACAACGCGCCTCAAGCGACGACGACAACAGCTATACCGCCCATTTATTGAAAAAGGGTATCGCTCGCATTGCGCAAAAAGTGGGCGAAGAAGGGGTAGAAACCGCTTTGGCTGCCGTCACTGAAAGTGATGAGGCCTTAATCGGTGAAAGTGCCGATTTGATTTACCATTTATTAGTCTTGTTGCAAGCCCGTGGCATTCCGGTAGAAGCCGTGACCGCTGAGCTATCAAAGCGTCATCAGCAAAGTCGCTAATAAAGGCCATTGATCATGCCCTTTTAGGTCTGAATTCGGCCACCGAAACAGGTGCTGTTTCGACACTTAAAAATAACGCTAAAGCCTTTATTAACAAGGGCTTTAGCGCTTTCACGCAGGTCTGGCAGAATAAACCCGATACATCACTAAAAAAGACCGCCTAAAGATGCATTCATGCGCCTTTGACAAAGGCGTCTTTCACGATTTTGTCCTTTGCAGTATCGTATCCTACGACCGGCGAGTAAAAAGGCAGCTAACGTCGAAATCAACGTGATCGATAGAATCAATTAAATAATCATCGATTCGACGAAAGTTTTTATCTTCCATCCGCATCTATTTACCTAACTTACATATTGTCGGAACTGTCGAATGCGACATGAGTCACATTGACGAAATCGACAAACAGGCCAACGAGCGATATCGTCCATAGCCTCAACGAATGAGCAGGGGCTAATAACCGGTATCACGGCGCCTGAATCAGGGTAAATAGTCCCAACCAGCAGTGGGGCATGAGGGGAAAAAGGATGATCACCAAGTTCGCTTATTGGACTAGACAGTCTTGTTTTGCATTTTTATCCAGTGTCTGCTTATGCAGCATGGCACAGGCACAAGGGCTTACACAGAGCTTTAGCGATAATCTGAAAGGCGGCGGCAATGGCCCTGAAATGGTCATGATTCCGGCCGGTTCTTTCACCATGGGCGACCGCAACGGGAACGGCCCTGACGATGAAAAACCCGCCAAGCGCGTCAACCTTAAAAGCTATGCCATGAGCCGCTTTGAGGTGACCTTTGCCGAGTTCGATCGCTTTGTAGCCGCCGTCAGCAAGCGACCACCCAGCGACGATAACTTCGGCCGTGGCAATATGCCGGTGATTAATATCACCTGGGAAGACGCCAGCGGCTATGTGCATTGGTTAAGTCAACAAACCGGCCACACCTACCGCCTGCCCACCGAAGCCCAATGGGAGTTCGCCGCCCGCGCCGGCAGCGATTCCACCTATTTTTGGGGTACCGACGTTAATCAGGCTTGCTTCTACGCCAATGTGGCCGATGCCACCGCTGGCACCAGCCACAATGGCTGGCTGCAAGTCAGCTGCGAAGATGGCTACAGCGGCCCGGCTCCGGTGGGGCAGTTTCCTTCTAATCCCTTTGGTGTGCACGATTTAATTGGCAATGTGTACGAATGGGTGCAGGACTGCTACAGCGATAACTATGAAGTACTGCCCGAAGATGGCCGCGCCCACGAGAATTCCTATTGCCGTAAACGCGTGGCACGTGGCGGCGGTTGGACCAGTCCGGCATGGCACTTACGCGCCTCGCATCGCCAGGCCTTTCCTGAGAACGAGCGCCGCCAAACCTTAGGTTTTCGTGTGGTACGTGAGTTAAATGCTCAGGAACTAAGCCAACTGGGCCAAAACAACGGCCGTGGTGGTAATCCGCAAGACCAATTGGCGCTATACAAATAAACGCCTAACTGGCCCTATGAGAAATAAAAAAACGCTGCGATATCATCGCAGCGTTTTTTGTAGACTTTTTTAAATGCGCGAGCGCAGGGCTGATAGCGCACTCGGCATGAGCAACGAGATGCTTACTCTAAAACAGCGGTAAAGCGCGCCGCGACCCAGCCATCTCGCCCTTGTTCGTCACGAATGTGCACCCAATCGTTTTGCTGTTCCAGCACATCCACAATAGCGCCCGACTCCAAAGCAAACTGCACGCCAAATTGAGTGCCCGCCCCCGCGCGAACATTTAACGAAGTGGCAGTAATGACGCGCTGCTCACCCGTGCTGGCTAATGGTGTAGAACGTTGCTGTTGGCCATGGCGGTAAAACTGTTGCGGCGTTTTGCTCACCACATAATCCACCGCACCGCCAATCACCTGGCGCAGTGCTTTTTCTCGTGGTGTGTTTTCCCAAGATTCCAAGGCACCGCCTAAGCCCACACGACCGGTATAACCCGCCAGCGCGCCACCCAGATTAAAGTCTTTCGCCTTCCCTTCAACACTGGTGGCTGCCAGAATCCGGCTGGTGCGAGCATCGATCAAACGTAAATCGATGGCCATATGCGCACTGCGTGAACCACCGGTAATGGCACCCAAAATACCGCCACCGATTCCACCAATACCGCCGCGCGTGCCGCCGGAATTACCATCGAACTCAGTTACCGCTGCCACCACCAAGATTTCGGCCCCTTCGATTTCACCAATGGCCGCTGCGGTATCGGCGCGCACGCGACCACTGGCCCCTAAATCTTGCTCGCTTATCACATCGTCTAATGCTTGCCGCTCCAACACGATAAAGCGCCCGGTATTCACCAACGCAGTGGTCAACATATCGGCCATACCATCACCAATGCTGGGGTTATACCAGCTAGTGCCATCAGCCGATTTATTAGTAAAACGCGTCACTGCAATGCGGGCTTGGGGGCCGTTGTAGGCCTGGGCCTGGACTTCGTTGATATTGCGCGACGAGCCCGAAGTCACTCGGGTCTCGGTGCCAGTCGCGCAGGCACCCAAAAATAACGCACAGGCAATAGCGATGAGGAACTGACGTTGCATGGTGGTCTCCCAATGCCGTTTATCGAAGGGCTCAACCTCTCAGTGCTAGAGCCCAGCGCTCAAATCAAGCGCTGGCTGAGATCGGACGGAGCCCAGGTTTATAAGAGGTCTAATAAACAGCTACGCAATCGCCCATTTGACAGCGCCATAGCGTTGTCTCAGAATAACTATATAAATATTTATATAGCTGTGAGTAATACGATGGATACACTGATCAATGTCATTGTTTGGGTGCATATTGCTTTTGGCGGTGTTGGCTTAGTGGCCTTTTGGTTTCCCGTATTGGCGCGTAAAGGCGCACGCCTGCACCGGGTGGCTGGGCAAGTGTTTCGTTGGTCGGCTTATGGGGTGCTTAGTGCTGCCGGTATTACGGTGATCTTGCGCATGGTGCAATTGCTTGCAGCGGGTCGCGGTCCTTCTGACAGTGGCGAAGCCTGGGCTTTTGCTTTTTTTCTGGGCTATTTGGCCTTAGTGACCGGCGTCATGATCAACTTTGGCATGGGCGTACTCAAGCACAAACGTGACTTGGCAGGTCTGAACACGTTTCGTGTGCGCGCGCAGGCTTATTTAGCTGGCGGTTCCAGTCTGTTTATCGTGGCCTGGGGCTTATACTGGCAACCGCAAAACGCGATCTTGCTCTACGCTTTAGCACCTATTGGCATTTTGAATGCACGCAATATTTTGCGCAGCATTAAAGGGGCCTCAGAACGGCAACAATGGTTGCTAGAGCACTTAGGTGCCATGTTGGGCTGTGGTATTGCTTATCACACCGCTTTTGCGGTGTTTGGTGCGAGCCGTTTCTTCGATCTAAACAATGCCGGTTGGCTAAGCGTACTGCCCTGGATCTTACCCACCGCGCTAGGCGTGCCAGCCATCGTTTTGTGGAGTCGCCATTATCGGCTAAAAGGTTCAAGTCAAAGCAAAATGGCCAACAAAGCCATACTGGATTAAGCAAGATCTTTAAAGCAGCTAAGCCATAAAAGCCAGGTTCCAAAGCGCAAGATCACAGCGTTCAACACAAGAATCATCAGGATGAATTCATGAGCCTTCAGTTCGTATTACTGGGCATGCTGCGTGAACCCGCCAGTGGTTACGATTTAAAACAGCGCTTTCAAAACAGCGTGCGTCACTTTTGGGCGGCTGAGCTGGCGCAAATCTACCCCTTGCTGGCACGGATGGAAAAAGACGGCCTGTTAAGCAGCGAAAAAGTCCCCTCTACCCAGGGTCCAACACGCAAGGTTTATCAGCGCACCCGCGCGGGCTTTGAAGCGCTCAGCCAATGGCTATTACAAGGGCCCGAGGTACGCAGCGAGCGGGTTAGCTGGCTGGCTCAAGTGTTTTTTCTCAGTCACATCGACAGCACCCAGCGGCGGCAGTTTTTTGTGGAATTAAAAGCCGACTTCAAAGCCCATTTAGGCGAGTTAGAACGCCTGGAACAAGGCTGGCAACAAGACGACCCACGCTACCCCGACGCCCTACCCGACGAAACCTTCTTCCCCCAGCTCACCTTGCGCCTGGGCATGATGAAGTATCGCACCATTATCGAATGGTGCGATGAGTGTTTAACGCGCTTGGAAGCACGCGACTGAACGGCGCATTCAGCCCAGCAGCCGCTGCTGGGGGGATGAATCCGTTGTTGCCTCGCGTAGCCATGCCATAATGGTTTTTTGGTTTGGCTTTTAGGAGGCGGCAGGATGAATCCCGCGAAGGCGCAAGCGTTTATCGATGAAAAATGGGGCGACGAGATCGTTCCTGAGTTGGTCGAATACGTCAAAATTCCCAATAAATCTCCCCATTTCGATCCCCAATGGGCAGAGCACGGCTATATGGACGATGCCGTGAACCTCATTGCTGGTTGGTGTGAAAAACAACCCATCGACGGTTTAACCGTAGAGGTGGTGCGCTTAGAAGGCCGCACACCGCTCATTTATATGGAAGTCCCCGGTTCGGGCGATGATACCGTTTTGATGTACGGTCATCTCGACAAACAGCCCGAAATGACCGGCTGGGCCGATGGCTTAGGTCCGTGGATTCCTGTCATTAAAGACAACAAGCTCTACGGCCGCGGTGGCGCCGACGATGGCTACGCCGCCTATGGTTCGCTGACAGCCATTATGGCCTTACAACAACAGGGTATTCCCCATTCGCGCTGTGTCATCATCATCGAGGCCTGCGAAGAATCAGGCAGCTACGATTTACCCTTTTATATCGAACATTTGCGCGAACGTATCGGCACACCCAGCTTGGTGATTTGCTTAGATTCAGGCGCGGGTAACTACGATCAGCTTTGGCTCACCACCTCTTTGCGCGGTTTAGCGGGCGGCACCTTGCGGGTGGATATCTTGGATGAAGGCGTGCACTCCGGGGCGGCCAGCGGTATTGTGCCCTCCAGCTTCCGCATCATGCGTATGCTGCTCGATCGCTTGGAAGATCCCAACACTGGCAAAGTACTGCCTGCCGCGCTGCACACCGAAGTTCCCGCCCAGCGTAAGCAACAGCTGCAAGCCGTGGCCGATCTATTAGGCGATGGTGTACACGAAGCGTTTCCCTTTACCGGGCAATCTAAGCCCATGCTCAACACCGCCCACGAGCGCTTGTTGAATCGTAACTGGGGTCCGGCTTTGTCTTACACCGGCGTGGACGGCATTCCACCATTGGATAACGCGGGCAATGTGTTGCGCCCCCACAGTGGTTTGCATTTATCCATGCGCTTACCACCCACCATCGACGGCGAGCGCGCCACGGAAGTCATTCAACAACTGCTAGAACAAGACCCGCCCTACAACGCCACGGTTAAATTTGAACCCGAGGCCTCGGCCACCGGTTGGAACGCACCCGATGTGGTGCCGTGGTTAGAGCAGTCTTTGGAAGCTGCATCACAAGAGGTGTTTGGTGCCAGCTGCATGTATATGGGCGAAGGCGGCACTATTCCCTTTATGGGAATGCTAGGTGATCTCTTCCCCGAGGCGCAGTTTATGATTACCGGTGTGTTAGGGCCAAAATCCAACGCCCATGGCCCCAATGAGTTCTTGCATATTCCTTACGCGCGTAAACTCAATACCTGTGTAGCACGGGTGTTGTCTGATCATTACACGCGTAATGCCGATCAATAAGCAAATAATTCAGTGCTTCAATAGGCGCTTCAATAAGCGCGCCTAGCGAATACCAAACGATACGACACCAACCCGGCTTAGCCGGGTTTTGCGCCATGCTTGGCTGCCGCTTGCTGCTGCGCTTCATAGCGTTGTAAATGCATACGCAGCCAAACCAGTGCTTGATCACGGTTTTGAAACACTGCTATCGGGCAGCGCGCTGCACGCGCTAATTTAGCGTTGTATTCAGCCACCTGTGCTGAGGCCTCGGAATATACCAGATAAGCACTAGCCACCAAGCCTTCGGCGTTGCCCAATTGTTGATGAGCATCGAAGGTGAGTGAGTAGTCGTTTTCTCGATTAATTAATAACGCATAGTAGCCATTACTACGCTCATAAATACCTTGATAGATCAATGCTAAATCGTCGCCACTGACTTCGATGCCTTGTTTAGGAACCACCTCAATTAAGTGTTCCTCCAGCCAGTGCACAACGCCATAATCTCCTTGGACCGTTTTCTCCACAGTGCCCACCCTACAATAGCTATCGCCCTGTTATTACCCGCGCAATATCTAACGGTATTAGGTCTTGCGACGGAATTATTTTGTCGGACAAATTCCCATAATTCATTAGCGTAGTGACCACCTTAAAAAGGTGTCAGAACACTTATCATCCTCAAGCGCTAAACTGATCGGCTGGTGAACATCCCTGTAGATCAATGACCTATTGCAATAATAGTGTTTTTCGATAATGCAAAACGGTCGGGAATCATCAATTAGAGCTGTCACCCTAGCATGCCAATACAAGCCTTGATTAACAAGCCCTGTTCTATGCGTACTTGCTAATCCCTTACGTTAGATATGGTTCAGTTTTCGTGTCAGTTCAAGCTTGTTTAACATCACATTGAGGGTGTAAGCCTTTGTAACGATCTCGGTGTTCAATTTGAATGGTGGGATGATCGATCCCGAAGCGATGCTGCAAATCACCAACTAATTGATATAAAAAACGGTTATCTTGAGGCATTTGCCGCAACACCAAATGAACAGTGAGTGCGGTTTCGGTGGTGCTAAGTGGCCAAATATGTAAATCGTGAACTTCTTCCACACCAGGTTGCTGACAAAAATAAGCGCGCACTGCCACAGTATCCACATGGGCCGGAACGCCATCGCTGGCCAGATTCAAACTCTCTTTTAATAAACCCCACGTGGCCCAAAAAATCACAACCGCAATGGCGATAGCCACCACAGGATCAAGCCAATACCAATGGGTATAACGAATCACCAACGCGGCCACTACCACGCCTAAAGAAACGGCAGCATCGGCTAATAAATGTAACCAAGCGCCGCGTAGATTGAGATCGTGGTGGCTGCCTCGATGAAACAACAAGGCCGTGACGGTGTTAATGGCTACCCCTAATAACGCAATCCATATCATCCCTGTAGTGGTGCTATTAACCGCGATACTTGTTGCGGGTTCTATGATTCTTAAGATGGCCTCCCACAAGATACCACCCACCGCCAGCAACAATAATAAACCACTGCTAAGACTGGCTAAGATGGTTAAGCGTTGTAAGCCATAAGTGCGGCGTTCAGTAACTGCCACACTCGCTAAACGATAAGCACCCCAAGCCAGTACCAAGGCCAGTACATCGGTAAAGTTATGTCCGGCATCGGCCATTAACGCCACCGAATTTAACCACCAACCCGCCAGCCATTCCACGCAAGCATAGAGGGTATTTAATACGGTAGCCCAAGCAAAGCTACGATGATAATGATGCGGCACATGGGCTTGGTGATGTTTTAAATTCATAGCACCGTCAACCTAACGCAGAACTGCAACCATCTTACCTGTTCACGCCACTACTGATTTAAATAATATTAATAAACGTAATCGTTCGCTTTCGTGTTTATAGCGTTCATTATGGTTGTCGATACTTATTCGTTTAACGCCACTGACGAAGCCTGGCTTTATGCTTTCAACGTAAAATCTAAGCTAGGCCCTAAAGGCACAAGACCACGTGGATTACACTGCGGATAACTCAAAAAGTAATGCAACTTACAAGCCTTTAGATCGAAAGTTTCAGCCACACCAGGCAAACAATAAAGGCGTTGGATATAACGACGGATATGTGGGTAATCGACCATGCGCCGAACATTGCAGTAGAACAAAGGATAGTAAACCGCATCAAAACGAACCAAGCTTACCCATAAGCGCCAGTCTGCCAAGGTGATGTGATTACCCAGTAGATAATCGTTCTCGCTTAAGGTCGACTCTATTTCATCTAAAGCCTGAAAGAGATCAATAATCGTACGACGATAAACAACGCTATCTTGGCTTAAACCTGCCCGATAAACACCATCGTTAATAGTGTGAAAAATTTTATCGTTCCAAGTATCAATTTCTGCTTGTAGTTCGTTGGGATAATAATCATAAGAATCGGCACCCAAGTCATTAAAGGCCGAGTTGAACATCTGCATGATGTCACCCGACTCATTACTAACGATGCTTTGGCTTTCGCGATCCCACAAAATTGGCACACTGGCGCGACCGGTGTAATCAGCTTGAGCCAAGCTGTAGAGTTGGTGAACATATTGGGCGCCCATGATCGGATCAGGAATAACGCCATGGCCCGCGCCAAAGTGCCAACCTTGATCAGTACGAACCGGATTAGTCACCGACACCGAAACCATGGTGTGCAATCGCTTAACCCGGCGCATGATTAATAGCCGATGACAATTAGGACAAGCGCTAGACACCACTAGATGATAGCGCCCAGCCTGAGCCGGGTAAGTCATAGCTTGACCGGCAGCATGTAGCCCGCGCGGATCCTCGCCAATCCAGTGGCGAAACTGCCCGCTTTGATTCTCGCGATGAACACCCGAGCCATGGGCTTGTGCATCGCTCAACTGCCACTCACCATTGACCAACATTCCCATAAGCGCTCCTTTGCGTAATTGGCTTGGTGTGATTTTTAATTTGTGTCATTGGGCCTGCTTAGCGTGCCGGCACCAAAGTCAGTTCGTGTTCCGCAGGGCCCGGTAAAAAGGGTGTGGGTCGTCCTTCAACCCAATCGCTATGACCGGCACCAAAATAAGGCGATAAAGGATGCCCACTTTGCCCGCCGGGCACTTGTAAATAGCCCGATTCCTCATGCCCAGGCGACACCGCCATTCGTTGTGAAGCACCAAAGCGCCGCCCTTGAACCCGAGGCATATCCCGATCACCCGATAGCGGCTGTACCGGCATGCTGAGCCAACGCCCAACGAAGGGCAATGCGGCCGCCAGTGGGTGGCTCATCTGCAATTGATTACGCGCCCCCCAGGTGTATTGCTCGATATCGCCGCTATCTGCCAGCGCTTTTTGCGCGAGTTCGTCCACCGTTTGCAAGAATAAATCACGCCACTCGGGGTATTCTTTTGGCAGTAGATGGCTGGGCTGTTGGTTCACCAAACGCCACAGCGGGCTTTCCGCCTGGGGGTTTCCTCTGAAGGATTGATCATTAGGTGCGGGGCAATGGGCGGTTAAGCCCTGCATAAGGCGTTGACGCAATCCATCGCGGAATTCACGCACCAAACGGTAACCTGCATCATCCGCCGCCGCGCGGCCCGACCACTGTAAAACCGCGTCACGCAGTGCAGCACGCTCAGAGGCATTGGCAATCTTGTTGGTACCGAGGGCTTTGGCATCGAGAATATCCAGTAATAGCCGCCGCCAACGGGTTAAAAAGCGCGCCTCATCGTCTAGGTGAATGGCCATCATGTCGGCTTCATCGGCGTTGGGTAAGGCCATTAAACGATCACGAATCTGCGCGGCTCTGGCACCTAAGGCGTAGCCGCCGTCGCCCAAACGCTGCAAACCCTCACCGCTGGCCACACGGCCGTTGGCGGTCCATAAACGATGCCGAGCCGGATTCACCACTTGCGGCACCTGCTCGGGTGGCAATAAGCCTTGCCACTGAATGTTGGGCTGGGTCCAATCTTGAGGCTTGCGGCCATCAAAACCCGAGCGCTGCGGAATACGGCCAATGATGGTCCAAGCGATATTGCCATGGTGATCGCCCACCACCAAGTTTTGCGCTGGCATACCCGTCACATGGGCAACATCTAAGGCTTGGGCCACGGTGCGGGTTTGTTCTAATTGCTGAAAACCTGCCAAGTTCAAGGCAGCGTTATCGTGGCCAATCCAACGCCACACCCGTGGCCGCCCCCGATGATCGGTGTCGATCACCGGCCCCCAGCGGCTTTCTTGCGCCTGCAAACTCACCGCTTCGCCGCCGCTGACTTGAATCAGCTCGGTGTGTTGCTCCAAGTTCTGGAAACCCTCGGGCGTGCGATACCGCAGCGGGTCTTGAGGATCCAGCTCCAAGCTCACCAAGTCCAGGAAATCGCCATAGCTATTGGTGAAACCCCAGGCAATGTGGCGGTTACTGCCCGCCACAATAAACGGCATGCCCGGCAACGACACCCCGCTGATATCCAGGCTAAGGTTTTGGCTATTTGGGCCACTGCCCGCTTCAGTTTGCTGCAAACGCAAGCGGTACCACACATGGGGCAGCCGCAAACCTAAATGCATATCGTCGGCCACTAAGGCGGCACCGTGCTCGGTCAATGTGCCATCCACCGCCCAATTATTGCTGCCCACCATGGCACGATTTTGGGCTAATAGTTCCGGTGTTTCCCACGGCATCGCCAAAAGCATGGCTTCGTTCACGGTTTCGTGCATCGACATGGGCGTAGGTGCGGCTAGCTTGGCGGCTTCATTTAAAGCCAGCGGACGGTGCCCGCTGCCCGGTAGTGCCACCAGCTGGCGCGCATCGAATTGCTGGGCGCTGGGCATGGCGGGCTCAGGGGGAATATCGCCCGCTAAAGCGGCATCCCATTCCGTGCTTTGGGGTAATAAAAAGGCCAACATCTCAGGTGGCAGGCAATCGGCCAACCAAGCATATTGGGCATCGCTGACCGCATTTCCTGCCTGTAAATTGAAATACATAGCCAACACGGCCAACAGAGAATCTTCTTCACGCCAGGCATGGGGGCCTTGCTGGCGCAGCAGTAGGTATTCAAAAGGTGGGGCACGCAGTGCATTTAAACCTTGATTTACGCCTTCGGTATAGGCTTTTAACAGAGCTTTTTGTTCGTCGCTGGCATTATTGAGCATACGTTGCGCCCGGCTGCGCATGCGGTGGCGGCGGCGTTGTTGATCGAACGCCAAGGCACGGCTGCCGAATAGCTCGGCGAGCTCGCCAGCACTAGAGCGCCTGAGTAAATCCATTTGAAAGAAGCGATCTTGCGCATGCACATAACCGGTGGCTCTGGCGATATCGATCCGATCCTGCCCAGTAATGGTGGTGTAGCCTTGGGCGTCGCGTTGAATACGCACTTGGGCCTGCAAACCAGGCACGGCAAACTCGCCATCTAACCAAGGCAAGCTGGCTCTAAGCACCAGCCAGGCCACACCAACGGCCAATACGGCAGTCAACACAACGACGGTAAATAATTTACGCAACCAACGGCGTTTCATGATGGGGCGCTCCCTTGGGCTATGCTCGCCATAGCCTATTGTTCTCGTTAGTTTTGATACTGCTGTGTGGCTCCCAATTCAACACACAACCGTTTTGGCCTTAGTTTATTTTTATAACCGGGTCTTATTTCTGCACCGGCCGCTTAGCCAGTTTGCGTTGTAAGGTGCGTCGATGCATGCCTAGCGCCCGTGCTGTGGCAGAAATATTTCCACCCTGCTCGGCCAAAACCCGTTGAATATGTTCCCACTCCAAGCGTTGCAACGACGGTGCATCTTGCGCTTGAACGGGGGCCGGGGCGGGTTCTACTTTACCGCTACCCAGCACTTTTAGAACATCTTTGGCGGCCACAGGCTTCGGTAGATAATCGTAAGCGCCACGTTTAATGGCTTCTACCGCCGTGGCGATGCTGGCGTAACCCGTCAGCAAAACGATGCGCAATGCGGGTTGCAGCTCTAATAATTGCTGAATTAAATCCAGGCCGTTATCGGCACCGAGTTTTAAATCCAATAAACAAGCATCGGGTTGGCTATCCATGCAAGACTCAATGGCCTGGGCTGCATCTTCAGCGGT
>JAKSCJ010000195.1 GCA_022360675.1 Lysobacterales bacterium | reverse complement strand
GTGATCCGGTCATCAACTTCGACGAAACCGTCAGTAACGGCCCCAGCGCCGATCCGGGTCGTTGGGTACTGACCGAATTTACCGGCGACTCACTGTGTTTCTATATCTCGCAAACCGCTGATCCCACCACTGGCGATTGGTATCTGTACGAGTTCAACTCTGTATCAGGTGGTTTGCCCGATTATCCTAAATACGCGGTCTGGAACGATGCCTATTACGTAGGTACCAACGAAAACCAACCCATGACCCGCGTTTACGCCGTTGATCGTAACAACATGATCAATGGTGATACGGCACGTGCGTTACAGTCATTCCTGGCACCCGGCCTGCCCGGCTTCGGCTTCCAGCATTTAATGCCTGTTGATTGGGACGGCGACATGGAACCCCCGGCGAATGCACCGGGTCTGTTCATGCGCCACCGCGATGACGAAATTCACGATTCCGGCAGCAGCAACCCAACTCAAGATATTATCGAGCTGTGGGAATTCACTATCGACTTCGACGATAGTAATAACACCAGCTTCACCGGTCCTATTAATGTGCCGATTTCAGAATTCGACTCTGAATTCTGTAACTTAGTGTTCTCTGGTTGTTTGGCCCAGCCGAACTCTGGCACCACGCTGTTTGCTCTGCTGCAACCCATCATGTGGCGCGCTCAGTATCGTAACTTCGGTACTCACCAAACCATTGTGGCCAGTCTGACCACCGACGTTACTGGCGATGACATTGCCGGTGTACGTTGGTTCGAACTGCGCAACAGCGGTGCCGGTTGGACCACCTTCCAAAACGGCACCGTCAGTGATGGCAGCGATGTTAGCCGTTGGATGTCCAGTGCGGCTATGGATGAGAGCGGCAACATTGTTGCAGCCTACAACGTAGTGGGTGACACCACTCCGCCAGTATTCCCCGGCATGCGCTACAGCGGCCGCTTAGCTGGCGATCCCTTGGGCACCATGCCACGTGGCGAAGTCACCATTATGGATGGCAGCGCGCCCAATAGCAGTATCCGTTACGGCGATTACAGCGCGCTGACGGTTGATCCGCTCGATGGTTGTACCTTCTGGTATACCGCGCAGTACAACGAAACGGCCAACTGGAACACCCGTGTCGCTTCATTCCGCTTCGATTCTTGTGGCGAGCCCGGCTTCAACATCGGCACCACCACCAGTGAAGCTGCGGTTTGTACCTTATCGGGTGCGGCGAACTATCAGTTCGATCTGGATATCATCCAAGTCAATGGTTTCACTGATCCGGTCACTCTGAGCATTAACCCTGCACTGCCTAATGGCATCACGGGTACCTTCTCATCGAACCCTGTGAATCCACCCGGTATGACCAGTTTATCCGGTCAAGTTGGTGCGGGTGTTGCTGCTGGCAACTACCCGATCAACGTGGCAGGTACTGCGGTCGGTGCCAGCGATCGTAGCTTTGCCTTTGGCTTAGACGTGTTCACCCAGCTGCCCGGCGAAGCGGCATTAGTTGCACCCGCCAACGCTGCTGATTTGATTCCGCTGAGCCCCGAGCTGCAATGGACCAACGGTGCCCAGCTGCAAAGCTTGGTTCTGGAAGTTGCAACCGACGTTGACTTCAACAACATTGTCTACACCAGCACCCTTGACGATGGCAGTGAATCTCATACCGTAGCGACCACGCTGAACAGCAGCACCACCTACTACTGGCGCTTACGTAGCAGCAACGAATGTGGCGAAGCCAGCACTCCTGAAGTGCGCAGTTTCACCACCGTTCCCGCTCCTGGCGACTGCCCGGTTGGCGCTCAAGTGAATCTCTCCTTCATGGATGACATCGAAGGCGGCATCAACGGCTGGACCCACTCAGGCGAAGGCGACACTTGGGAGCAATCGACCACTCGCGCGTTTAGTGGCACCATGTCTTGGCATGCTGAAAACCCAGCTTCTCGCTCTGATCAAAGCTTGGTGACTCCGGTATTGAGCCTGCCTTCTGGTGAGCTGCCGCTGTCGTTAACTTATTGGAACCACCAAACCATGGAATCTGCCGCAGGCGGTGCCTGTTGGGATGGCGGTATCCTGGAAATCACCACCGACGGTGGCACCACCTGGACCCAGTTGAACGACGAACTGTTAACCGATGAGTACGACGGTACCGTTAACAACTTCGGCAACCCACCCAACCCGCTGACGGGTTTACAAGCCTGGTGTGGTGATCCCGAAGACTGGACTCGCTCTGTCGTCGATTTGGCTGCTTTCCAAGGCCAAGACGTTCAGTTCCGTTTCCGCTTAGGTTCCGACGAGTCATTTGGCCGCGAAGGCTGGTACATCGATGATGTACAAATTCAGTCTTGTGGTGCAGCGGTTAGCGAAACCATCTTAGAAGATGGCTTTGAAGGCCCAGCAATGCCTATCCGTTAATCCGTTTTCGGAAGCATTACGAAAAAAGAGCCGCATATGCGGCTCTTTTTTTGTGCGGTATCATGGAAATTATGTTTTTGGGTAGGTGGCACTATGGCGCACCGTTGCACACTTCATCACTTTTCACTGCAACAAACAAAACATGCAAAACCGCATAGCGCACAGCAGTGGCAAGATTGCATCGCCTCAGAGCAACACGGCTCAAGCTGTACGTCGCAGCAGTCGCAAATTTACTTCCAACTGAGTCGTGAATCCACAGCCCTCGCTCATATTTCGCTGTGTTTACAATGCCAGCAACTGATCCAGCTACGTTTAAAGCCAGAGCTAATACAGATCTCATTGCTCGGCGATATCTTGAATTGTCTTGAAAAGATTACTTGCCAGTATTTACTGGATCAGCTCGCCGTTAACATCCAAGCTGGGGCAAACGCACCGATACAAGAGGCTTTACAGCAGCGGGCGTATCAATACACCGATGGATACTGGAAAAAATCGCTGCAAAAACGCCATACGCGCTACCAAAAACACATCGCAGCAACGCTACAAACATTGGCAGCACCCACTGATTACGCGATCAAACACCGCCTACCGGTACAGACCGAACCGGCGCGTTTGGTGAGTGTAGGTACCGACATGTATCAGCGCGAACAACGCACCACACCCGGCACCGCTCGCGCTTGGCAACTGATGCACCAAGCCGCCAAAGCAGATCAAATTAATCTACAGTTAGTATCGGCTTTTCGTAGCGTTGAGTATCAAGCTGATATTATTCGCCGTAAACAAGCTCGCGGCCTAAGCAACGATGCTATCTAC
>JAKSCJ010000290.1 GCA_022360675.1 Lysobacterales bacterium | reverse complement strand
CTCTAAGCCGAGTTGTTGCGCTGCCTGATTCAGAAAATGTTGCACCAAAAGGGGAATATCGTCACGCCGTTCACGCAGCGGCGGAACCCGCAGTTGCACCACATTTAAGCGGTGATACAGATCGGCGCGAAAATGATGCTCTGCCACCCGTTGGCGCAGGTCTTGATGGCTGGCGGCAATAATGCGCACATTGGCCTGCAAAGGTTCATGGCCGCCCACCCGGTAGTAATCACCTTCAGCCAACACCCGCAGTAACCGGCTTTGCAAAGGCAGCGGCATATCGCCAATTTCATCCAAAAATAAGGTGCCGCCCTGGGCCTGTTCAAAGCGCCCTTCGCGGCGTTGGGTCGCGCCGGTAAAAGCACCTTTTTCGTGGCCAAACAGCTCCGATTCCAATAACTCAGCAGGTATAGCCGCACTATTAATGGCGACAAAAGGGCCGCTGCGACGCGGGCTATGATCGTGTAAGGCACGTGCCACCAGCTCTTTACCCACACCGGTTTCACCGCTGATCAACACATTGACATCGGTGGCAGATAAACGCCCCAACTGGCGAAACAATTGCTGCATCACCGACGAACGCCCCACCATGCCCGCATGGCTGCGGGCAGTGCTATCGCCTTGGCTTAACGGTTCAGCGGTTTGGCTTTGAGACCGACTCAAGGCCGCTTGCACCGCCGCCGCTAAAGCTTGTAGATCGAAGGGCTTCGCTAAATATTCAAAAGCGCCGCCCTGAAAGGCTGCCACCGCTTTATCCAGATCACCATAGGCCGTCATTACAATCACCGGCAGCCCTTGGGCCGAGGCCTGTTGTAATAGGCTCAGCCCATTGCCATCGCTCAGGTGAATATCGGTAATTAACAGGGCCGGTGTTTGCAGGGACAAGGCATCAGAAAGAGTGCTTAAGGTTTCAAAGCAGCGCACTTCAAAACCTTGTTTTTGTAACGCACGGCTCAGCACAAAGCGGATACTGGCATCGTCGTCTAGCAGCCAAATTGGCGCGCTATTCATTGGCCATCGCCCCCAACGGGTGGGTTTGTCACGTCTGTGCAAGGTACAGCGCAACGCAACGGCAGCACCCAATGAAAGGCGCTACCTTGGGCTAAGGCTTCGTACTGCAACAAGCCGCCGTGTCGATGGGCCACTTGTTGTGCAACGGCCAAGCCTAAGCCGGTGCCATCGGGGCGTGCGCTCACCATGGGTAAAAATAAAATATCGCGCAATTGAGCAGGAACACCACGCCCGTTATCGAGCACACTCACCACCGCCACCGTAGCACTGCCACCTTGAGGTAGAGGATATTGATGCTGAACCCGGGTGCTTACTTTTAACTGAGTTGCGCCCGCTTGCGCCGCATTTTTCACCAGATTCAACACCAGCTGGCTCAGTAATCCTGCCTCACCTCGAAGCTCGGGAATACTGGGGTCGTAATCCCGTTGAATCTTCAGCGTTTGATCATCTTGGCGGCCATGCAGCGCCAATACATCGTCAAGCAGTTGATGCAGATTCACCGGCACCCATTGGGGCGCTTGGCTTTGCTGGCTGAAATCTTGAATCAGTTGATTAATGCGATTGACCTGTTGCTGAATCAGGCGGGTATAGTCGTGCCCGTCGGCCAGTTGTGGTGCAGACAAAAGCTCTTGTTCCAGCAATTGTGCGGCCGCGCGCATACCACTGAGCGGGTTGCGGATTTCATGACACAAGCCCTGCACCATTAACTGTAACGCTTGCGTTTCTTGCCAGCGCTGTTGCTGGGCCCGTTCTTGCCCCCAAGGATCAAAACCGGCAAATTCCACCAGCATTTGTGAACCTAAAGGGCTTACCACCGCATCAAAAATGATGGTATTACCCGACTCCAACTGCTCATCGCTAAGCTCTAAAGCCCGGCCAATGCAGCGCCGCTGCTCGTTTTGGCAGCGCTGTAACAAAGGCTGTAGTAAAGCGGCCAGTGCACTTAAGCGCTGCAAAGGCAAGCCACGTAAACGGGGTAGGGAATGACCAATAACCTCTGGCAGCATACGCTCGAAAGCGGCGTTGTGATCGTCGATATGGAGCTGCGAATTCAGCACCAATAGCGGCGTGTAGAGCTGATCAAACCAGGTTTCACGTGCTTCATTCAGCATCGTCCAGACCCGTTATCAACAACCCATGGCATGGCCAAAGTGTTTCGCCTAGCGCCCGCGTGGTCGCGAGTTTTGGGAAAACTGCTTCATGTGGAAGGTAATTGGTTGGGTAGTGGCCACCACACGGCCGCCGCGTGCTTGCAGCTCCGCATACAGGCGGTGTTCACCGCGGCTAATGCCCTCAATAGTATGACTTAATGAACCGCGCGCATTATGCGCTTCACCGTCCACATAAATCACCACGTTCATACCACGACGCAACTCTTGGCCGCTGCTCAAGCGCACCGTTAAACTGCCACCGCTACCCCAAACATTTTCTTGATCAGCCGGGCTTTCCAGTGTGAACCCGGGCCATGTTGAATCGGGAACATCGACCTCAGATGGCGGCTTTGGCAGGGCTTTATGGGGATCGGCCACGTTGAGTTCGGGTAAATCCAAGGGCTTTGCGTGATCAGTGGGTTTTTGATCGGTGTAGATCACATTGCCGTTTTCATCCACAGTTTTGTAGATTTCAGCGGCCACGGGGCCACACAGAGCAAAGCCCAACACCAAGGTTGTACACAACACTAAACGCATATCGCAATCTCCCATTGATAGCGGCTCCATTCATAGTGCTTCCCGATTGAACACTGGAAAACACTGCGTTCTTCCTTGGACCCATATAGCGGTCGCCAAGTTGCGACCGCCTCACGGTTCGTTCAGGAAGTCGGCTTACGAAGCATAATACATATCGAATTCAAGAGGATGGGGACTCATACGGAATCGATTCACATCATCCATTTTGGCGGCGATATAGGCATCAATTAAATCGTCGTCGAACACACCACCTACTTTTAAGAACTCGCGATCTTCATCCAGCGCGCGCAGGGCTTGTTCTAAATCGGCACACACGGTGGGAATGTTCTTTTCCTCTTCCGGCGGCAGATCGTAGAGATCTTTATCCATGGGTGCGCCGGGGTCGATCTTATTGCGAATTCCATCTAAACCTGCCATCAACATGGCGGCAAAGGTGAGGTAGGCATTACCGGCAGCATCACCAAAACGCACTTCAATGCGACGCCCTTTGGGGTTGTTCACAAAGGGAATACGGCACGAAGCTGAACGGTTTTTGGCCGAGTACGCCAACATGACCGGCGCTTCAAAGCCGGGTACCAAACGCTTGTAGCTGTTGGTGGTGGAATTGGCGAAGGCATTGATGGCACGGGCATGTTTAAAAATACCGCCAATGTAATACAAAGCCTCTTGGGACAAACCCGCATAGCCTTCGCCGCTGAACAGGTTCACACCCGCCTTCGCGAGCGACTGATGCACATGCATGCCGCTGCCGTTATCGCCAACCAACGGCTTAGGCATAAAGGTGGCGGTATAACCTTCCACATTGGCGGTGTTTTTCACCACGTATTTCAGCAGCAGGGTTTCGTCGGCCTTGCGCGTTAAAGTATTAAAGCGGGTACCAATTTCACACTGGCCCGCCGTGCCCACTTCGTGATGATGCACTTCGGTGATTACCCCCATATCTTCCAGGGTTTTCACCATCAGGCTGCGTAAATTATGCAGCGAGTCTTTGGGTTGCAAAGGGGCATAGCCGCCTTTAACACCCGGGCGGTAACCGGTATTGCCGGTTTCGTATTCGGCATTGCTATTCCATGCCGCTTCGCCGGAATCGACTTGATAGCTGCTGCCACCCATACCCACTTGCCAGCGCGCATCGTCAAACACGAAAAATTCGGGTTCGGGACCAAAGAACGCGGTGTCGGCAATACCACTGGCTTTAAGGAAAGCTTCAGCACGTTTGGCCAAAGAACGCGGGCAGCGATTGTAGGGTTCCATAGTGCTGGGATCCAGCACATCGCAACGCAGAATCAGGGTGGGATCTTCTGAAAAAGGATCCATCACCGCGGTGCTGGGGTCGGGCATTAGCACCATGTCGGAATCGTTAATGCCTTTCCAGCCGCGGATGGACGATCCATCGAACATCTTGCCATCTTCGAATAGATCTTCATCCACCACCGACACCGGATAGGTCATGTGGTGTTCCTGGCCGAAGGTATCGCAAAACCAAAGATCCACGAATTCGATCGCGCCCAGGTCTGCGTGGTCGTCACTTTCACCACTGAGCGAGCGCAAAATATCATCGGCAGTCATGAGCGGGGCTCCAATTCTGAGTCAAGAGGAAAAATCAGATACTGCAGAAACCGTGCCAAAGGCACGATTAACGCGAAGTCGATGAAAACACGAGCAAAGCCAAGGCTATTTTAGCGCCTCACGCCAAAGGAAGTGAAAAATTCTTACGAAATTACACACAATAATGCACTATTTTAGTGCGCAGATTATTTATCACGAGCAATAATGGTGCGCAAATATCCCAAACCTTACCAAGCCTGGCAAATTATTCGAGAATTCCAAATGTTAGCGGCGTAGCAACACTAAAAGAATAAGAACAACAGTAATACGCCCAATAACAAGCGGTAGATCACAAAGGGCAACATGCCCACTCGGCCCACAAACTGTACAAAAGCATGCACTGTGGCCAACGCTACGAAAGCAGAAACTAAACCTGCGCCAATAAACAGCGTGGCATCAAAACCTT
>JAKSCJ010000302.1 GCA_022360675.1 Lysobacterales bacterium | reverse complement strand
AGGTCAAGTGCGAATCATCAGCACCGCTTCATCGTGATCGGTATGGTGACCCGTGGGATAATGATGGCCACCTGGTGGTGCTACCGGAGCCACCGGAACCGGTGGCTTAGGCGGTGTACGGAAAAAGAATTCTTGTTCGCTGGCCTCAGGCAGCACCATGTCGACCTCTTCACGGCTGCCTTTGCGAAGAATCGATAACGCCACCTGCTCGCCCGGCTCATAGGATTCCAAAATACGGAACGCATGACCCACATCCTGAGGCTGGCGGCCATCAATCGCCAATAGCACATCGCCACGCTGCACTTGATCGGCCAAGTAATCGGGCACGGTTAATACCAATAAACCTTCATCGGCACCAAAGTAAGCGCCCAATTGCTCGTCTAATTCGGTGAGTTCGAAATCACGAAACATACGGATATTACGGAAAGTGCTGATATGCACTGGCCCGCCATCATCGCTGATATGCACAAAGGACATAGCCTCGGATACGCCGTCGACAATGGATTCCACATCTACATTCGGCGCGAAGGGGAAAAACTCGGTGTGATCTAACACTTCCGGCGTCACGCTCACCTCTTGGGTGCGACCATCACGACGATAGCTGAAACTCACCGCTTTATCGGCTTCCAGCTCACCCAGGCTGCGGAAAAACTCATTTAGCCGCAACTGGGGCTCGTCTTCCACAAACGTGTTGCCATTCACCGCTACGATCACATCGCCACTGCGCAAGCCCGCCATTTCAGCCGGGCTATCGGGAGTCACCGACAGAATATTGACTTCGTCATCGGAGCTGGTGCCCATCACCAAGCCCAGGCGTGGTTTATCGTCGGTATCGAATTGAAAGTCGAAGCTGTATGCTTCACCGCCACGGTTCCCTTGACGGCGCGCTTCGGCTAAGCGTTTGGCCGCTTCTCGCAACTGCTCACGAGCAGCTTCGATTTGTACTCGCTGGGCTTCCTGAGCTTCACGTCTAGCTTCATGGGCCGCGCGTCTCGCCTCGCTGGCCTGTTGGCGAGCTTCACGCGCACTTTCGCGCGCCACTTCGCGGGTTACCCGCTGTTGTTCTTGCTGCTCGGCGCGGTTTTGCGCCATGATACGTTGCACCTGGGGTGTTCGCGCTTCCTGACGTAATTGGATATCACCCCGCTCGATACGATCGAACCACTGCTGCGCATTGCTGGATTCGCTCTGCGCCCAGCTCATGCTACTCAATAAACTACCGGTTAACAGGCCAATACTCAGCACCAAACGGCTGGCATTTTGGGTTTGAGATCGTGATTTTGCTACTGCTCGCTCGCTCATGAGCGCCTCCGTTATAAAGTCCAGACCGCTGGTTCGGCTTGCACACCGCCAGCAACCAATTCGTTCATCAAGACCACGCGCTGACGCCAAAGTTGGCGTTGTCGTGACGGGTTATCGGGTACCGCTGTCAAACGCGCGTCCACGCTGGCAATGAGCCCGGTAAGTTGGAGTTGCCGTTCCACTTCAGCACCCGTAACGGCTCGCGGGCGCTGTCGTATGCGTTGCCACTCTTGCTCCAACTGGGACGACATGCCCCGCAAGGCGGCTAATTCGTAACCTTCATCGCCATCCACAGCCGTTGCAGCAGCAACGTCGGTGGCCTGGCTGGTATTAGATGGGCTTGGCGATGTGCGGTGATCGCTCAATAAGACATCTTGCGCTTTGGATGCATTCAGCTCTGAAGTATCAACATTGGGGACTACACCAAAGCGAATAATCAAGCTCAGGCCCAGTACCACAACCGCTGCCGTGGCCCAAGCCTTCAGCCGTGGTTGTATTTGTTGCTGCTGCTGGAGTTGAAGCTGAACGTTTTGCCACTGCTTCTCTACAGCTACGTCATCCAAGTCGGCTGGGCTTTGTGCGGCGAAATAATCGCGAACTTCCTGTTGCTGCTGAGCATCCAGCGTGCCATGAAGCTCCGTCAACACAGCGCTTGATACGGGTTTTGCTGTTGTTTTGTTCATGACAACACCTCCTTGGGCGAATGTAATTGAGAGATCTTTTGCCTGCTTGCGCGTTCAGTTCCCATCGCCTGACTGTCGTCTGGAGCCACTTGATAGGCGGCCAATAATTCGCGCAAACGACGCTGAGCTCTGGCCAGCTGAGACTTGGAAAAGCTCACCGATTTACCCCACAGATCAGCAATTTCTCCATGGCCATAGCCTTCTACGTGATAGAGATAAATCACCGCCCGTGCGGTTGAATTCAACTGGGCTAAGGCTTTGTGTAAATCGCGCCGCTGGGCCTCACGCTCTGGCCCCGGTTGCTCGTCACTGATTTGGTCCAGCACCGAGATCGAGGTATCACCTTCGGTTTCGATACTTTGAAACCAATTCCAGCGCCGCTGCACACGTAGCTTCATCAGGCCAGTGCGTATCGTGATGGGCTTGATCCAGGCCCACAAACCCGCATCGCCACGGTATTGATGTAGCGCTTGAAAGCAACGTACGAAGCAGTCTTGGGTCACATCCTGTGCATCGGCTTCTTGGCCCATCAGGCGGTAAGCCAATTGATACACGCGCTTATGATAATGGCGGTATATCGCTTCTTGGGCACGGCTATCGCCAGCGGTAGCTGCACGAATGACATACTCGTCCACATCATGACCCGTCTGCACTTAAGCTTCTCCCACCACGTTTTCGCCCCCAAGTGTTATCGACACTTCAATTTCATCTGCTTCATTCAGCGCTAGATGACGATAACCTTGGCCACTCATCACTCACTGTTAATCAATAGATGCCAGCACTTCGCATTGGGTCGCATGAATTTCACCAATATAAAATCACCAATAAAAAAAACCCGCACCGTAAAACGATGCGGGTTTTTTCTAATGTAGTACGGTTCAGTTAAAGAACTGGCGTACTGAACTCAGCCTTCAACTCGGTTTAGGGAGGAGGAGGAGGCAGAGTTTCGCTAACAGCAACGGTTAACAGTGAGTTCGGTGCTTGACCACCCGCTTCACTCAGAACCACATCACCGAAGGCCATAGCGTTACCCGAGGTGACACCGCTGGCAGTAATGGTAATGGTTTGGAAGGAGCTTACAGGCTCGCCACCACCGGTTTCGCCACCGTCCACAAACAGTACGTCACCAGGCAGCAGGTCGAAGTTAGCCGGGGTTACATCAACAGTGAAGGCATTGCCAATAACTGACGCATCCCATTCAGCGTTGGTATCCAGCACGTTACGCACGGTGCGTGTCCAGCTGCAACCAGCAGAGCAGTCGGTATTACGCATGCTGGGAATGTTCAGCGTACGTGGATCACCACCGGTAGCCGGGTTAGCAGCAAGATAGTTGGCAATGCTTTCGTCCATCACCAAGCCAGCTTGTGCCGCTTGATCCAACTGGGCGCGACCGTTACCTACCACGTCAGCGGTTGCCGGAGTGGTGCCGTCTTCCATACGTGTGGTTTGAACTGCAGTCATCTGAATGGCTGATTTCACTTCAGAAACCGTCCAATCCGGATGAATTTGCATGATCAGCGCACCGCTACCCGCCAAGTGAGGGCTAGACATAGAAGTACCGCTCAGGAAGCTGACTTCGTGGCTGCCCGCCGGAGTGTTGGCGTCGTTGGTGTAGGCCGCCATGATGCTGGTACCAGGACCGGTGATATCGGGCTTGGTGACATCAAAGCTTAAGTTCGGGCCACGCAGGCTTGAACCGTTGATGATATCGGCAACTGCCGGGTTACCCGCAGAGCCCGCAGGGCCAGTAATCGATGCAGTATGGCCAGCACCTGAAGCTAACCAATCGCGCAGCATATTGCCGTTAGGTGCGTCAACGTGAATACCAGGAATCACGTGGAAATCACCAACAACACTATCGGCACCGCCGTCAACGTTAGCCAGAATCAAACCAGCAGCACCACCGGCCGCAGCGTGAACACCTTTCAGAACGCGGGCAATCTGGCCACGGTCACAAAGTACGATTTCATCGCTGTTCCAAGTACCTGCAGGGAATGGATTCAAGCACTGCTCAGGATCGGGATCGCCATTGCTGAAGTCACCCGCATAAACCACGGTTGAAGCACCCAGGCTACCCGTTAAGCTGGCACCGATCATATCGGCAGGAGCACTGGTGCCACCGCTCATATTGGTCAGTTGCGCTTGAGTATTACGATCATGAGAGCTGTTCGCAACCGTCATTACCCACGGACCCAAGTGATTCACATCACCTTCAGGGTTGGGGTTGTTGTCACGGGTGTTACCGGCACTGGCTGCCACGTAAATACCCGTGCTAACGGCGGTTAAGAAGTTACGATCGTTATCGGTCCAGGGGCTGTTACCACCTGAGATCGAGAAGTTGATGACATCAACACCGTCCAGAATCGCTTGGTCAATACCAGCGGTGGTGGCTGAACAAGTGTTGGTTTCACAAACATCGTAAGAAATGATGTTGGCGTGCGGCGCAACACCCGACAAAGTACCCGGATCAATGGCCGACTGTGTGCCACCATCCCAGAACGGGCCATTATTGAAGTTACCCGCAGCGGTGCTGGCAGTATGAGTGCCATGGCCGTTGCTATCTTCAGGGCCAGTGGGGTCGTTGGCTGGATTACCGAACATCCACGCACCAATCAGCTTGTTATTACACTGAATGGGCGGATTGGGTGAGCTGCCTGCATCGGGGCTGCCGATACAGTGACCAACGGAGTTACCGTCACCCAGTGGGTTCACGTGCACATAGCCATCGATGGGACCCACTTCCGCGAAGGCGGGGTGGTCCGAGTTAATGCCGGTATCGATGGAAGCAACTACTAAACCTTCACCTTGGTGCGGCAAGCCATTGGGAACGTCAGTGCCATCCCAAAGAGTCATCGCACCGATAAAGGCCGGACCACGCTCGGTGTCGATCTCATATACAGGCTCGGGAGTAATGCTGGCAACGCCTTCGATACCGCGCAGCATGGCTGCTTCTGCATCGGTCAGGTCGACCAACAGACCGTGGCGAATCGCACGGTAGTGGTGGCGCGGCTTCAGATCATGGCCAACAATACCAGCCATATTTTGCAGGCGCTCATCTTTCAGCGCGCGCAAATGGCTGACATAACGTTGAGCATCGGCTGAACGGCTATCTAGTTTTTCCCCTCGAATCGGGGCGGTGGCCTCGAAACCCTGCATCTGTCCGTGATTTTCCAACAGACCAGGCTCAACAAATTCCACCACCCACGCTCGGGTGGATTGCTGAGCTTGTGCCGTGGCGGCCATCAAGGCCATTTGGACAAGCGCAACGGTTTTCACAACGGAGCGCAATTGCAACATAATCAGTGTTCTCCCGCGAGTATCTTTACGTTCTGCTAGGCGACCCAAACATTAGCAGTGTTTTAATCGAAATTTGGGCCGCGTGCGACGAATATATGTTATAGCACACTTTAATCGGGTGACTTCAAGCTTTATTCGTGCAATTAACGCAATAAATAAACTAACGGACTGAATTTAACTTCTGTTGAGCCAGTTTCGTGTAAAAAATGCCCACTAAAGTTATTAGCCATCGCCAAAACGCATGAGTGTCTGCTGCGTTTAGTTAAGCCACTAATGCAGCCAAGCAAAGCCAGTCTTATTGGCATTTGCTT
>JAKSCJ010000232.1 GCA_022360675.1 Lysobacterales bacterium | reverse complement strand
CTCCAATGCACCAGTCGCGCTTGTACATCGCTATGGGCTACGACCACCAGGTTTAAGCCGCTATCGCCCAGGCCTGAAACAATCTCGCCACAGGAAGCAAAACCCAGCACGCGTTCGTCGCCGTCGGCATCGGAGACCGTTAAGCTAACGGTACCTTGTTGAATATGCAGCAGCTGGTCGGCTTCAACATGAATCCGCTCACGAATACGATAACGGCGCAACTTGCTTAAGCCCGCACCATCTTGTAATGAAGATTCCGACTGCATCATGATGCGCTGAACCAAATCACACAATAATGCGCTTTCCACATTCGAAGGCACCACCGCAGCCGCACCCGAGCGGTAAATATCTTGCATTAAGCGTGAGTCATCCACCGCCGCCATGGCCAACCAAGGCGTTGATGACTGCTGTAATAACTGCGCCACTTCATGCCAACAGGCATCCACCGATCGTACCGCCAGTAACACGACTGCCTGCTCGGCCGGTAACGTGGCTTGCAGATAATTTTGCAAAGCCTGCTCATCGGCTAGCAACGTTAGAGAACAGTCATTCATCTGCACCAAAGCAGTGATATGCTGTGGTAGCGATTGAATACCCACTGCGATAATTTGTTTCATACGCCCGTCCTTAAGCTTGCTTGTCCTTATAGGCTTGCCGCTTGGATTAGAAGTTAGCCGCTGCTCGTTTGACGCCAGTGCTACCATTTCAGCCTTTACTCTGTCGGTTTCATCGAGGCCTTATAAACGCCAGTGAACACCACCCACCACCTGGAAGGGCGCGCCGATTCGATTAACACCACCAAATGCATTGGCGGTATAGGTGTTATCGAACAGGTTTTCCACATTCACGAATAGCTCCCAATTTTCCTGCCAACGATAAGCCAAATGCGCATCGGCAATAAAGGCATCGGGCAATCGGGTTTCGTTGCTGGCGTCTTGGAACTGCTCACTGCTGTAACGCCCGCGCAGCTGTGCTGTCCAGGGACCTTGCTGATAACGAATACCAGCGGTTACACCATGCTTAGGCGCACCTTCAACCCGGTTACCAATGAGTTCGGGTTCATCGATATTTTGACGAATTTTCGCATCGGTATAGGTATAACCCACATCCAGTTTCCAAGCATCGTTAAGCCAGTATTCGTTAATCAGCTCAATGCCGCGAGAGCGAATCCGACCAATGTTCTGGCTTTGCAGGGTAAACGGACCAAAGCCGATCACCACACCACCAATTTGGTTTTTCACCACAGTTTGGAAGAAGTTCACCTGGGTCGATAAACCCTGTAAAGCGCCTGTGGGTTGAAAATCAAAACCCACCTCGCCACCAGTGGAGGTTTCTTCTTCTAAATCGGCATTGGGTTGACCCACGAAGGTGGACGTACCGAAGCGACGATACAACTCAGCCAAGGTAGGCACGCGGAAACCACGGTAATAAGCACCGCGCAGCGCCAAGGTTTCGGCCAACTCGTAACGCAAGGCAAAGCGCGCATTGACGCGATCGATATCTTGATCGGCAAAGCGCAGAATTTCCTCGGTACCGTCGTTTAAGCGGCTGTTTTGGAAACCATCGTCCAAGTCCACATGGTCAAAACGCACACTGGGCAGCAACTCTAAACCATCGATAGGGCGCAGGCTGGCTTCGGCGAACACACCGAAGAACTGCTGCTCGCCCCCGGCCTCTTGCTCTAAGAACAACGCGCCATCGCTGGTGAAAATATCTTGATCATCGTCGCCATCCACATTGCGGTAATCCACACCGGCGCTAAACGACGACAACCAACCACGGCCTTGCAGATTCCACACTAAGGAACCGCCAAACTCTTCCGAGGGCGTCGCATGGGTGTTCGAAATAAACTCGGCATCGCGCACTCCGCGTTCCACCAAGCTAGTGCCGTCGTTGGCAAATTCTTCATCTAAATAATAGAAGCTGCCTTTGAGTTGGCTGGCCTGGCTGAGTTTGGATTGAAAGCCAAAGTTCACATCCACCAGCTGGGTATCGTTGCTGCTGAGTTGCGTGCTGCCTTGCTGATCTTGGCTGAAATAAGCGGCGCGGGCATATAGCATGGTGGCCTCGCTCACATCGTATTCCACCCGCACACCCACATTAGAAATGTCCGAATTCGGTCGTGCGTCGATGGCGGCGCGATCTTCTGGGCGCGTCACAAAGTAGCCGTCGGTGTCGAAGTAGTTGAGATCCACACCCACACGCAGCTGATCGGTCAACGCACCCGAAACATAAGCGCTGCTTTGGATGGTTTCGTCGTTACCACCGCGTACACTGACTCCGGCCTCCACCTGAGAAGACAGAGGCCGCGTGATGATATTCACTACACCACCAATGGCGAGTGAACCAAATTGGCTGGAACTGGAACCGCGTACAATTTCGATACGCTCCACATTATTTAGCGGAATACGATTCCAAAACACATTGCCGAAAAAAGCTCCGTTCATGGGGCGGCCATCGAGCAATACCAGCGTGCGGGTGCCGTTATCGCCCAAACCCACACCACGAATGGCGATGCTGGGGTTGGCCGGAAAACCAGCGGTGCTGTTACTTAAAGGCAGCTGCACACCCACCACCTGGCGCAGCACTTCGTCGATGGTACGGCCAGGCAAATGGTCTAAATCATCGCGGCCAATCACCGTCACGCTTAAGGGCAAGTCATCACTGGAGCGTTCGGCACCGCGCACGGCGGTAACGGTTAAATCGGGTAATTGGGCACCGTCGTCGCTTTGCGCCAAAACCTGCTGAGGCTGAGCCAATAAAGTGATTAAAGCACCCGCGCCTACCATGTGAACGCGAGAAAAGAGAGAAGAATGCTGTCGCAATGTCGTCACTACCCTGTGCCCTGCGCTTAGCCTGTGTGTGGCTTAAGCGTTTGGAGATTGGTGGCAAATCTGGAATCTACAAAACTGATTTGCATCAAACGTTCATCATCTCAGCTGCGGCATGATAAGCATGGATCATTCTTGCAGAGTCGTCCTTAACGGCCCCAATCGGGCAACAGACGGGTCAGCGCTTGGAAGAAAAACACTGAAACTCGGTGATCTGGCTCACTGCCTGTGAGACTTAGCAGGCACCATACGCAGATTTAGCCCTCAGAATCTGCGACATATTGACGCACACCCCAAGCAACTTGATCTAAATCATCCACAAATTATCGAAATATTCGATTATATCACCGGATGGTCTAGCTTTTCTTTCCATCAAACCTTGCCAGCATGACGTCGCTGGAATCTTGAACAACGCTTCAATAACGAAAATAATTATCATTTTATTGTTGAAAATGATAATTATTATCATTAAACTTCTGCCCTGAGCCTTGGGCCCTGTGGTGGGCGGCTTTGCAATAACAATGAAGAAAGTGGGCAATCAAATCATGGGTGAGCGAATACGAATTAGCCTGATCTTGTGCTGTTGTTTATGGATCAGCTCAGTACTCGCACAGTCACAACCCTTAAGTGTAGAAAACACTCAAGCAGCACAGCCAACAAATACGCTGCCAAGCCAGCCAACAGCGCCCGCTAGCAACTCGTATCAAACCACAATCGCGCCTGCTCGCGATCCCTTTGCCATGACGCCCGAGCTGGCCAATGCCGGCACGGCACCACAAACCCATTTACGTTTTACGCCGGCACCGGCATTGGATGTCAAATTACCGCGCATGTCTTTAAAAGGCATGATCCGTGGCCAGGAGGGCGATGTTGCCGCTTTATTAGATATCGCTGGAAACGGAGTACATATGGTGCGCGTTAACGACACCATTTCACTCCACGGCATCGGTCGCGATGCGGTGGTGCAGGTGAAAGCAATCGATCATTTAAGTCTGGTGATCGAGGTGGGCTCATTGGGCCAGGTCATTATTGTTCGATGATGCAGCGCCCTATGAAAACGAACCTAAAAACGAACCTAAACCTTGCACTAAAAAGCACGCTGAAATCCTTCTTGTTAAGCTGTGTATTAGTGGCCGCACCCTGCTTGGTTCAGCCCAGCCTCGCCCAATCCAGCCTACCGGCCGGTGCCCAAGTCGCGATACCTGCCCTGGAATTACGCGATGCTAATGTTTTAGACGCAGTGCGTTTATTGTCGGAGTTAGGCGGCATCAATATGGTGGCCACGGCCGAAGCCGCCGAGCGTCAAGTCAGCATCTATTTACGTGATACCAATGTACACAATGCTCTCGACAGCCTATGCCGGGTGGCAGGGCTGTGGTATCGCTTTAATCGCAAGACCCAAACTTATTTGATTATGACCTCGGATCAATACAAAGATGATCTGGTCATTTATCGCGACGATATTATCCGCAGCTTTGTGTTAAAGCATCAAAATGTCGTTACCGCAGCGTTAACCATTGAGAGCTTATTCGGCAGCCGCCGGGTGCAGTTAAATCTGGAAACCGAAGACGAAAACGACTTAGGTAGCATCGATAACAGCTCTTTAGATATCACCCAAAGCGCCGGTGGCCAAGGTGGTGGTGGCAGTCAAAATGGCGGTCGCAATAATAATCGGCGGAACAATCGCAATAGCAGTAATCGCCAAGGTGGTGGCAGCGGAAACTCACGCTTAGGTTCCGATATCAGTCTGCAAACCCAACTACAAAACGAGCAACTCACCAGCAATGAATTAGCCCTGCTACGCGCTAATAGCAATGCCTCGGGTGCCGTGGTGGTGGAACAACAACGGCTCAACGAAGTGACCAATCGCGAGCCCATTATTTACCTCACTGTTAACCGCCAACACAACTTGCTATTAGTACGCACCAGCGACGAAGCAGCCATGTCGCAGATCGAAGCCTTAGTGGCCGAGAGCGACCGCCCCACCCCGCAAGTGCTGCTAGAAATGCGCGTATTAGAAGTGCGCTTAGACGATGAATTTCGTTCGTCCTTCGATATCAGTGGCAACAGCGACAGCACCATTGTGGTGGATAACAACGGCAGCAGTGTCACCGTTCCTAAACGAACGTTATCGCTGGGTAACTTCCCCGATGAAGGCGGCACTGCCATCTTCACCTTATTGAATGATCAAATTTCGGCACGTTTGGAATTATTCGAAAACGAAGGCCGGGTGAACACGCTCGCCACACCTTTGTTGCTGGCTTCTAATAATCGTCCAGCGCAGTTGTTCATTGGCACCGAAACGGTGTTGGTGACCGGTGTTGAAACCACCTTGATCAACAATAACTTTGCCCAGCCCACACTCATTACCACACCCGATACCGAAGTGCGCAACATCGGTAATCAACTGGATATCATTCCGCGCATTAATGGTGATCGCACCATTACTTTATTAGTGCGCCAGACTTTATCAAACTTGATTCAAGGGCAAACCACCATTCCTGTGGTGAACGCACAAAACGGCACGGTTTCCGCCTTCCCCATCGATGCGGTTGATACTTCGCGCATCGAAACCACGGTGTTAGCCCAAGATGGTTTAACTGTAGCCATTGGCGGCTTAATTCGCGAGCGCAGTGTCGATAACGAACAAAAAGTCCCCGTGGTGGGCGATATTCCCTTACTGGGTAATTTATTTAAACGTAAGGCCACCGAAGACAGCCGCACCGAGCTGGTGTTGTTAATTACGCCCCATGTGTTCTTCACCAGCGAAGAGGCCGATATTCGCTCGCGCTTTAATTTAGAACGCTTAACCCATTCAGCCGAGGTGGTGGACTTACTTAAAGACCACACACCGAAAACCGTGGCTATCGATCAACAACAAGAAGTGAGCCCGATGCATCGTTATATGCAGCTCACTCAAGCCGCCATGGCCACCGCACCCGGGCAGATTCAACCCGGTTGGATCGTACAAGCCGTGCCCACCGTGGGGATTCAAGACTTCACTCACACACAAGATCGAACCGCTGCACAAGCCACGCTGATTCCCACCGCCAGTTGGCAGGTGAACGATCTGCACATTACCCGCGCCGTGGTGCACACAACCAATGAACAAGGCTTTAAGCCGCAGCATCAAGATTTGAAGGGCCAATGGTTATCGGTGAGCTTTGGCCAAAGCCCAGCGAACAGCCCTGATCAGCAGCGCAATACATTGCATGAACTGGTGCTGATTTCAGAAAAACCCTTCTTAGAAGCCTTACACACCAACACAGGATCATAACCATGTTGCGTTTAATACGTTTACTCACTACTGCTGTGTTGTTGTGTGTGTTGCTGAGCGCTTGCGCCAGCAACGAAAGCAAATACAAGCCAACCCCAACGGCCAAGCCAGCCATGGAAATGACCATGTTGATCTTTCCAGATGCCAGCCAAGCTGTGGATCAAAACATCACCTTGCAACTGCAAGTGTATGACGTCGTTCCAGGAGCCAAGCATCATGAACATCGGTAAGCCACTTCCCAAAACCATTCGTATTTTATTGGGCTTAGGATTAGTCGCATCGGTCAGCGGATTTGCCTACGCCTACGCGCGTTTGCATTACATTCCCGCCTACGGTGACGCGCCAGAGGATTTGGCTTACCTGGAAGGGCGCGTCAGCGCTGCAAAGAGTGGTGGTGATCTCACCACCTTCAAGTTTGGCGAGGTCTCGTTCTCGGAAGAAGCGGCCAATTTGCCTTGGCAAATGAGCGCCCGCTTTGACGAAGGCGATGGCGTGTTCGAGCGTCCCTTCCGCGCCGCCAGCGCCGGTAGCCAAGGCTCCAACGCCGATGGCTTAGGTCCCATTTTTAATCGCGAAGCCTGCGAAAGCTGTCACTTAAGCGATGGTCGCTCTTTACCACGCCCGGGCACCGGTTTATTAGTACGTTTAAGCGTACCCGGCAAAGGGCCCCACGGTGGCCCGAAACCGCACCCGGTGTACGGCGGTCAATTTGGCGATCGCAGCGTGCAAGGTGTACCGGCCGAAGGCCACATCAATACCCAGATTGAGGTCATCACCGGCCAGTATGCCGATGGCGAAACTTATGAGTTGATCAAACCCGAATACGAGTTAGTGAACTTGCAATACGGCGAGCTGGGCGACGACACCATGACCTCACCGCGCGCGCCCTTATCGGTATTTGGCTTAGGTTTATTAGAAGCTATTCCCGATCAAACCTTAACGCACTGGGCCGACCCTGAAGATACCGATAAAGACGGCATCTCAGGCAAGCTCAACAAGGTTTGGGACATGCAACATAAAAAAATGGCCATCGGCCGTTTTGGTTGGAAGGCCGAACAACCCAGCATTGCCACCCAGGCCGCCGATGCTGCCGCGAACGATATGGGCGTGACCACCGAATTCCATATCGCGCAAACTTGCACCCAGCAGCAAGACGACTGCAATCAAACCCTTCACGGTGGCGATCGCAACGAGCCCGAAATGTCGGCCCAAGCGCTGGATGATGTCACCACTTATTTAGAATTCTTGGCCGTACCCGGCCGCGATTATTTGGATAACCCTGAAGTCCAACTGGGTGAAAACTTATTCAACGACGCTCAATGTAG
>JAKSCJ010000471.1 GCA_022360675.1 Lysobacterales bacterium | reverse complement strand
CCCTTGAATACGTGTGCCGTAAGCGACACGACAACTTAAATCTCAATTTAAAAATTCAAAGCGCTTTTGGATACTTTTCTCGCTGTTGGGAAAAGTATCTCGCCGCCGCATGAGAGTGTAGCTATAAACACAAGCCTAGAGGCGCCGAAACCACACCAATAACCCAAACCACTAACACAAAAAAGGCCAGCAATACGCCGGCCCTTTTCAATCAATACATAAACCTTTAAGCCAATAATAAACGATTCAATCGCTCAACAAACTTAGTCGGTTCTTTTAAGCTGGCACCTTCAACTAAAGCTGCTTGTTCATACAGTAACTCGGTCCAGTCTTTAAAGGCTTCTTCGTCTTGGGTGTTGACGATTTTCTGCACTAAAGGATGATCCAAGTTCACTTCTAAAGTGGGCTTTTGATCGGGAACGTCTTGGCCTGCTTGTTTCAACATACGTTGCAAGTGCAAGGCCATGGCATGTTCGGGTGCGACTAAGCAGGAGGCCGATTCCGCTAAGCGACGGCTGGCACGTACGGTGTCCACATGTTCGCTTAAGGCTTCGCCCATGCGTTGGATCACATCTTCGTGTTCTTTTTCGTGGCTTTCGCGCTTGGTACGATCTTCTTCGCTTTCGAAAGCGGTTAAATCCACTTCGCCTTTGGCCACCGAACGCATAGGTTTACCGTCGAATTCGGTGAAGTAACCCATCATCCATTCGTCAACACGGTCGGACAGCAGCAACACCTCTAAACCCGCTTTGCGGAAGGCTTCTAACTGCGGACTGCTCTTAGCGGCCACTTCGTTTTCGGCGGTGAGATACCAAACGCAATCTTGCTCGGGCTTCATACGCGAGACGTAGTCTTCCAGCGAGGTCCAATCGTCACCAGCGGTGCTCTTGAAGCGCAGCAGCTTATGTAAACGATCGCGCTGTTCGAAGTCTTCGACCACGCCTTCTTTTAATACCGGGCCAAAGGTGGTCCAGAATTTCAGGTAGTCTTCTTCTTGCGTGTTGGCCAGTTTAGCCAGTAAATCCAGGCTGCGTTTAATAACAGCAGCACGGATCTTGTTGAGTTGGTCGTTTTCTTGCAGTAGCTCGCGCGATACATTCAACGGTAAATCGTCGGCATCCACCACACCACGCATGAAACGCAGATAGTAAGGCAGCAATTGTTCGGCGGCGTCCATAATCAGCACGCGACGAACATACAGCTTTAAGCCTTTACGCTCTTCACGGTTCAACAATAGATCGTGGGGCGAGTGCGAAGGCACATACAGCAAGCTGGTGTAACTGGTGCGGCCTTCCACTTTATTGTGAGTCCACGCCAGCGGCGCTTCCATATCGTTACTGAGGTGACGATAGAAACTTTGATATTGCTCATCGCTGATTTCGTTTTTGGAAACCGTCCACAGCGCTTGGGCCTGGTTGATTTCCTTCCACTCTTGCGTGGTTTCAGGCTCTGCACCTTCTTCGGCATCTTCAGGCAACGGCTGAGTCACCGTTTCCAGCATACGAATGGGGAAACCAATGTGATCGGAGTATCGCTGAATCACTTCGCGCAGGCGGTAGGTTTCGAGCCACTGCTTGGCATCTTCTTTCAGATGCAGAGTGACGCTGGTGCCACGCTGATCGCGCTGGATGGCTTCTAGAGTGTAGCTACCATCGTCGCCCGCTTGCCAACGCACCGAGTCACCCGCTTCGGCACCGGCGCGGCGCGATTCTACGGTGACTTTATCGGCAACAATAAAGGCCGAGTAAAAACCCACACCAAATTGACCGATGAGCTGCGAATCTTCACGCGCATCACCGCTGAGGTTTTCCAGATAACGACGGGTACCTGAGCTGGCAATCGTGCCCAGATTATCGATCACTTCCTGCTCGCTCATACCCACGCCATTATCGCTAATGGTGAGGGTGCCGGACTCCTTGTCGGCGCTGATGCTTATTTGCAAGTCGGTGTCGTCTTGCAATAAAGCAGCGTTTTGCAAAGCGTCGAAACGCAATTTATCGCAGGCATCAGCGGCATTCGAGACCAGCTCACGCAAGAAAATCTCAGGATGTGAATAAAGCGAATGAACAACTAATTTGAGGACTTGCTGGACCTCAGCCTGAAATTCGTGACGTTGGGCTGCATCACTCATCGTAGAAAAACCTCTTCAAAAATCATTCCATAAACCCGAAAACGGGCCCTGACAGCCTACAAAATGGTCAGTGATAGGCGTGGTTTCAAGGTTTTTGTGGTTTCTTACATAAAAAATATCTGGACATAGGCCGAGATTTCCGTGGGCCCGAACTCGAAAATAGCGATCATTCAGTATCTGCTTGAGCAATACAGGCGATTTTTCTCGATCGGCCCCAGCCAAAGTGCCCTCAAAAATAACGTCGATGGCCGCTCAGCTACTCGACTTAATGATGTAGTCGATCTGCTGCCTGACACGAACACGCACAGGCTTTCCATCGTGTACGACAGGATCAAAGCGCCAACGCTTCACAGCCGCCACTGAAGCGGTATCCACCTGCTGGTTGCCCGAGCTTTCAGTGATAGCAATATCACAAACACTGCCATCGGTGTTGATCACAAAGGTCATGGTGGTCTCGCCCTCAATCGACACCGGCCCCTGCCCTCCACGTGTACTGAAAAGTCGTTGCGCATCTCTAACAACTGCCTCTGGAACTTTCGGCGGAACCTGTTTAATCGCGGTGGGTGATTGATTGATATCTTTTGCTGAAAACACTTTGCCTTGGCACAAGCCGCTGCCTTTTTTAGGCGCCTGAACACACCCACTGAGCAGCAGTGAAGCTCCTGTTAAACAGGCAAGTAAGCAAAACTGATGTTTTGCATTCATCGTGGAAATTCCTTGTTGAACTTAAATCAGAAAGTAAGAAGGAGAGCGGTTGAAGACACTTAATATTAGTGAAGATTGAGGTTATTTTGTTACGAAAATTGCTATTGTTTTTGTAGGTTTATTGCTTATTCTTCTGTTATTTTTAGCTTGTGTTTTGGTTTTGTTTCGCCAGCTGAAAGGTTTTTCCATAAGACAGCGATGGTGTGTGTTGGCAAGTTCCTTTTGGTGTAGTTATTAAGTAGAAAACTGGTTACTCAATATTTACCATGTGCTTTGTTTTTGTTTCGCCACCTGAAAGGTTGCTTTTCTTAAGGAGCACGGTCGTGTGGCGGCGAGTACCTTTTGGAGCAGCCAAAAGGTACCAAAAGCTGCTGGAGTGAGGTTCGTTATTCCCAGATTGGCGTGACGTTCTCGGCGACCGTGATCAAACGGCCTCCTGCCTTTGATCACTGCACTCGCTTCCTTGCTCGTGCTCGCCTGCGTTTTGTTTCGGTTTGTGGAGTGACTTGGTCTTCTGTGCTTTGGATAGCGCAGTCTTGGGTATCCCCACAATCACTCAAAGCACCGTAGATGCCAAGCTGCATGGATGCAGCTTGAGCTTTACTTCGCAGGGATGCGAATGGAAAGCGGGCATCGTGAGCGGTATGCGAATACATTCATCACTCACAAAAGCTTCAGGGCGTTTTGTGCCCTTTTGCCGCCCTGGGTAAAAGGGCATCGCCGCCAGGCGAAGGCATTAGATAAGAAAACAAACGTGTTAGCGGCGAAACCATAAATTCACAATTTAGATGTTAATATCTACAATCAACTAAACCACTCACAACCACCATTCCCGGGGCGAGTCGGTAAAAACAAGCCAAAAACGTAAGTGATTGAAAAATACAACATTTATTAAAAGTTGCGCATCCCTATGATTTTATTGGAAAAAGTGACGAATTTGACCCCAAACCAATCGTTCTTGTATGATAGTGCAGGCCTTCCCCCGGAAACGCCTCTGCGAGCCCAGTGTTTTCAAGGGTTTCCGAGGGTAGGGTTGAACTGACCGGGCTTTGTGAACGGGATGAAAACTTCCACTTGCCCATATTCTTGGGGGCCGCGAATTGCGTTGAACTGACCGGACTTTGTGAACGGGATGAAAACAAAATCCCCACGAAGACCATTAAGAAGAAGGCGTTAGTTGAACTGACCGGACTTTGTGAACGGGATGAAAACCTTCAAGAATCTCTTTTGCTACCACATTTGCACCGTGTTGAACTGACCGGACTTTGTGAACGGGATGATTGTTTGTAATTGAAGCGGTGGTGTTTATTTTTCGCCACCTGAACGTTTGATGTTTATAGCAACACTGGCGTGTGGTGGCGAGTTCCTTTTGGTGCAGCCAAAAGGAACCAAAAGCTGCTGGTGTGTTGTCAGTAATTCCCCGGTATTTTTAATCTTCTCGGCGATCATGATCAAACGGCCTCCTGCCTTTGATCACTGCACTCGCGTCGTGCTCGTGCTCGCCTGTGTTTTGTTTGGGTTTGTGGGGTGACTTGGACTTCTGGGTTTCGGATAACGCGTCTTTTTTATTCGCACGAACCGTAATCAAACCGTAGATGCCAAGCTGCATGGATGCAGCTTGAGCTTTACTTCGCAGGGATGCGAATGGAAAGCGGGCATCGTATGGAAAGCGGGCATCGTATGGAAAGCGGGCATCGTAGGCGCAATGCCAATACATTCATCACTTATAAAAACCCCAGAGCGCTTTGTGTCCTTTTGCCGCTCTGGGAAAAGGACATCGCCGCCTAGCGAAAGTGTTAGATTAAGAAAACAAACGTGTTAGCGGCGAAATCATAAATACCACTAAACGATTAACTACACACAAAACTCAATCAAAACCGTAGGCAATGCTCAGCCAGGACGGCTGAGCAAGCATTCATAGGCTTAGAGCCTTTGAATACGTGTGCCGTGAGCTTGAAGCTCATCAATCGCT
>JAKSCJ010000317.1 GCA_022360675.1 Lysobacterales bacterium | reverse complement strand
TAACGGCGATTGTGGTGCACCAAAGCCAACAGCAATTAAATTATTTCCGTGGTTTGGAACAGCTCGATCGCTTAGATCAAGAATACCGCGATGGCGTGCAGCTCAACGAACAACTACGCAAGCTCAATGCCGAGGCCAATACCCAACAAGCACGCTTGCTGGAGCGCCAGGAAATACTCATTGAGTTAGAAAACCGTCGCGCCATTATTAGCGATGTCTTACTGGCACGACAGCAGAGTATTCCCGAATTACTCAACACGCTGGCCCAATCGGTCAACAGCCAAGTGCTCATCGAAGGCATTGAAGAATCCGACGAACAGCAAGGCTATTTCACCATTACCGGTTGGGCCGGTAGCGATACGGCGGCTTATCAGTTTTTTAATCATCTCGATAGCGCTTTGCGTCCTTTGCATTTGGCCGTGACCGACGATCAACTCAAAAAAAGCCTGAGCCCAAAGCCTTTGGCCATCTACGAATACCGTTTGCGCTTGGTGCCCCGTCCGCCCTCGGAACTGGATGCCGAGCTAGACGACAACAACGCCAATTCATAAGCAGAGGCATTAATTCATGAAGTTTTTCTTTAATGCCAAACCCGGCGATCAAACCAAGTATCTCATCTTATTTTGCACAGCCATCATTAGCATCTACGGCTTATTGGTGTATCCCTGGAGTAATCAACGCTTGGTACAAACCGAAAACCTGGTAAAGCGCCGCTTAAACCGCATCGAAAACCGGGTAACCCAAGTGCCCGAGCCCAAGTACTCTATCAACCGTATTCAACAGCAACTCAAAAGCGCCGATCAACAGATCGAAATCTTAGAACAAGAACTCAAACAACTCGATGCCCGCTTTGCGCCGTTGGAACAACCCGAATCGGTCAATAATCTACAGCTGCAAATGACCACCCTGGCCCAGCAGCATGGCGTGTTCGTGCAGGAAATGGGCGGTAATTTAAAACACGCCGCAAAAGACTATATGCACGCTGTGGAATGGTTAGCTGCCGAGGCTGATAACCCTTGGGGCCGGCCCATGGTGCGCATGCAGGCCCGTGCTGAATTTGGTTCTTTATTGCGTTGGTCCCAAGCTTTAGATCAACTGCCTTATGAAGTCACCATTACACGTTTACAAGTGCAGATTGAGCACAACGAAGACGACGCGGTTACCACTGCTTTCAGCCCGGTGTTAGCACTGGATTTAACCTTGTCCTTATAGGTGCTTACATGACTGTGCCCCGCTGGTTTGAGCCTTTATTAAGCTATTGCATTGAAAGCAAAGCCTCCGATATTCATCTCACCGCCGATGAAGCGGTATTTCTGCGCGTGCATGGCGAACTGAGTCCTGTGCCCGATACCGCCCACTGTGCTCGCGCGGTGAGTCATGAGGAGATGAACGATGTAGTGCAGAGCCTCAGCAATACACAACAACGTGATGTCTTAAACGACAGCGGCAGCCTGGATATGGGCTACAGCCTAGGCACAGAGCGCTTCCGCATTAATATTTATCGTTACTTGCATCGCTATAGCATGGCCATCCGCCATATCGACGATCAAGCACTCTCATTCGAACAACTTAAGCTGCCACCACAGGTGCGTCAGCTCGCTGAGTTGCGTTCGGGTTTAATTCTCGTTACCGGTGCCACCGGCAGTGGCAAAAGCACCACGTTAGCCGCTTGTATTCGCCATATTAATGAACACCGGCGCTGCCACATCTTAACGGTGGAAGATCCCATCGAATTTATGCACAGCAATGTGAAGAGTTTGATTCATCAACGCGAGCTCTACACCGATGTACCCGATTTTGCCACGGCGGTAAAAGCCTCATTACGGGAAGATCCCGATGTGATCATGGTGGGCGAAATGCGCGATCAAGACACCATGCGCGCCGCCATCACCGCCGCCGAAACTGGCCACTTGGTGCTATCTACCATGCATACCGTGGATACCCCTGGCACCATCGAGCGTTTAATCGGTAGCTTTCCCGCCGCCGAGCAAGATGTGATTCGTGGTCGCATTGCCTTGAGTTTACAAGGGGTAATCGCCCAACGTTTATTACCCAACCTGCAAGGCGGTGCACGGGTTCCGGCGGTGGAAATTCTGTTAGTGAACCACGCCATTCGCCATTTGATCGAGAACGGTAAAACGCGCCAAATCTATGCCGCTTTAGAATCGGGCACTCGTGACGGCATGCAGACTATCGATCAAGCCTTGGCCTTATTAGTCAGCAATAAATTGGTGGCCTACGATCAGGCGCGCCCCCATTGCCGAGATCCGAAGATGTTCGACGAGCTGATTCGCAGCCGGGGCCGGGCGCAAAATCTCGGAGGAATGAGTTCATGAGGACCAAGCCATGAGCTTAGCCAGTAAGCAACTCATCGACGCCGGGGTGATGGCGGGCTTAATTCGCCCCGAGCGCATGCCCGAGTACGAACTCACCGCACGCCGCCATCGCTGCGATGTGGTCGATGTGATCACCCAGCTCGAAGGCTTTCCCAGAGTCGCTTTATTACGCGCTTATGCTCAGCAAAGCCAAGTGCCGTTTATTCTCCCCGACGACTACCCGGTGGACGTGGAAGCCTTAAAAGCTTTACCCAAATCGCTCTCGCGGCGCGATGTCATCGTCCTGCGCGATGGTAAGAAACGCTTATACGCACTGGGCGATCCGCAAGACGCCAGCATCATCCAAACCTTGCAACGCCACGATCCACAAGCCTTCGCTAAAGACGAATCCCAAGGTTCGGTTCAAGGGCTGGGTCAAGAATTGGGTCAAGGGCTCGTTATGGCCGATGCGGCAGCCATTCAAATGCTACGCGCTCAGCATTTAAAAGGCCCTGAAGCGGCAGCGGAATCCACACTCGATGCCGTGCAGTTACTTGACGAGTTATTACAAGAAGCCTGCCTCAACAAAGCCTCCGATATTCACTTAGAAAGCCGTGCCCAGGGTATGCGCGTACGCATTCGGGTGGACGGAGTGCTGCAAAGCTACTCGCGCTTGTTCACGCCTGCCGAGGCCGATGCGGTACTTACCCGTTTAAAGGTGTTATCGGGTATCGACATCTCAGAAAAACGCCGCCCTCAAGATGGCAGTTGTGAACATCAACTCACAGGTATTCGCGAGCGCCAGCTCGATATCCGTGTGGCCACTATTCCTACCCGCGATGGCGAACGCGCCACTTTACGTTTGCTGGGGCAGCAACAAAACCTGACCCAACTCAGCGACCTGGGTATGTCGAGCTGGATGCTGGAACAATTCCGCCAAGGTATCACCAAACCCCACGGTTTAATTTTGGTGACCGGCCCCACCGGTAGTGGTAAGTCCACCACGCTGTATTCGGCCTTGCGCGAACTCAACACCCAAGTCTTAAACGTGATGACGGTGGAAGATCCGGTGGAGCAGTTTTTGGATCAAATCTCCCAGGTGCAAGTCAGCGGACAAATGGATTTCGCCAGCGTTCTGCGCTCTTTCCTGCGCCACGATCCCGATGTACTACTGGTGGGTGAGATTCGCGATTACGAAACCGCCGACACGGCCTTAAAAGCCGCCCAAACCGGCCATTTGGTGTTATCGACCCTGCACACCAACGATGCCGTAGGTGCCATCGCACGCTTAAACGATATGGGCTGCGAACCCTACCGTATTGCTTCGTCCTTGCTCGGCGTAGTAGCCCAACGCTTGGTGCGACGCCTATGTGCACATTGCCGCCAAGCCGAAACTGAGAACGCACAAGAAGCCACCGAATACCGCGCAAACGGTTGCCCCCATTGCCTGGGCACCGGCTATCGCGGCCGTGTGGGTGTGTTTGAATCGCTGTGGTTGGATGAACAAATGAACGACGATTTGC
>JAKSCJ010000294.1 GCA_022360675.1 Lysobacterales bacterium | reverse complement strand
AATAACTCAAGCAGAGTCGCCTTGCGTGTCGAAAATAACTGACGCCACCAAGACAGACGCCACCAAGATACACCAGTAGAAGCTATCCAACATTCCCCTTCATCACTCAGCAAACGTATGGAACCGCCGCCAATCTGCTGTGCACACTCGGCCAATAAAGCGTCTAAACGGGCCAAGGCATCCAGCGGAGTTTCGCCGGGTAACGGGCACCAATGCCATAAACCAGGCAAAGCACTTAACCCGGCTTGCTGGCTTTGCTGCCAGCGCGTCATGCCTTGCAACATGGCGTGCTGAGAGGGTTCGATGCGATAGCTGAAATCACAGCGTTCGGGTAATTGCCCCGCCCCCCAAAACCATAAGGAATTGGCTTCAGGCAAGCCGGTTTGGCGGCGCTGTTCGTTTAATGGTTGGGCGTGCAACAGCATCTGAATCTCGTTCGATAAGCGCAACCAAAAGGGATGATCGAACGTCGAGCTTGCGGTATTACTTGCAGCTTCCGCATGCTCACAAGCTTGCCAAAGATCTTCCAAACCTTCACCCACTACACTCAAAGGGTGCGGTAATTCCACTTGCGAGGGTGCTGGTAAACGCACGTACCAACGTTGAGGATGACGAGTATCGATGTGAATATCGAGTTCGGCCAGCCAAGGCGTGAGTTCGTGCGACAGCGCGGCACATTCGTCGTTATCCAGCGCCAAATTGCCTACCGCCGCCAGATACACCCGAGTTAAGTCCGCCCGTAGCCACACCGGATCGGCCCTTAGCCAATGGGCGGCGCTTGTATCCGAGTCATCAGGCACATCAATCAAGCGGCAAAGCGCAGCCACAGGCGGTAGCGCAGCACTGCGGGTGGCACACTGCCAGGCCAAGGTTTCAACAGGCGTTGCTGTTGGTTCTTGATAACTGGCCTGTTGTAAAAAGCGCTCGAGCTGAGGAAACCGGCGCTGCGTATCGGGCTCGCGGGCAAAGGCTTGGCGCACCATGCTGCTAAAGCCTTCCAGCATGATGGTTGGAATCGGAGCTTGCTGCCATGGTGTTGGTAGCGATGAGGAATGATCAGTATCGGTCACAGCGTAGCGTCCTGGCACGAAAACAAAACCACACGGGCTAAAAACAAGGAATATGGCACTGTACACCCTAGTGATGAAAAACCAAGGCGGTAAACCAGCGGATCTTAGAAATAATAACGGGGCCGTAACAGCCCCGTTATTGAGTGCTTATCGATCGGCATTGCTCGCTCACTAAGCCAGCTAAGACCGATACAACAAATAGCGTGCGCTTAGTGGTATTCCACCGTCACAATTTCGTATTCGCGCAAACCGCCGGGGGCTTGCACTTGCACTTCATCACCTTCCGATTTACCCACCAAGGCTTTGCCAATGGGCGAAGTAATGGAAATGCGCTTTTCTTTAATATCGGCTTCCAGTTCGCCCACTAATTGGTAGCGGGTTTCTTCGCCAGATTCCAGATCTGCCAGCAGCACATAGGCACCAAAGACCACTCGGTCGCCTGGGTTCAGCTTAGATGGATCGATAATTTGAGCCGACGACAAAGTACCTTCTAACTCTTGAATGCGACCTTCGGTAAAACCCTGTTGTTCGCGCGCAGCATGATACTCAGCATTTTCCTTCAGGTCGCCATGGGCTCGGGCCTCAGCAATGGCCTCGATAATTTGCGGCCTGACCACCTTTTTCAGGTGTTCCAGCTCCTCGCGCAGGCGGTCTGCACCAACCTGCGTCAGGGGTGTGCGTTGCATTCTGTAAGCTCCTTATGTAATTCCTGCAGACTGTTGACGTCGTCAGCAGCTGCATAGTCCGCAGCACTTAAGGTGGCGCGGGCATTCGCTATGGTTGTTGAGTAGGTCACCCGATGGTGCAGCGCTTCCCGCCGGATGGAATAGGAATCGGCGATGGCATGACGACCTTCCGTGGTGTTGATGATGAAGGCAATTTCATCATTTTTAATCAAGTCAACAATATGAGGACGACCCTCGATGACTTTATTCACCAACGCGCAGGGAATATTCCGACTACGTAAAAACTTACCGGTCCCTTCTGTTGCTACCAGCGTAAAGCCGCGATCGAGAAGATCTTTGGCAATGGGCAATAGGCGATCTTTATCGGCATCGCGCACGCTTAAAAACGCTTGGCCCGGCTGAGGTGTTTTGACACCCGCCGCACATTGGCCACGCGCCACGGCGGCGGCAAAGGAACGACCCACGCCCATGACCTCACCGGTTGAGCGCATTTCTGGGCCCAAGATGGGATCAACGCCGGGGAATCGCAAGAAGGGGAACACCGGTTCTTTCACTGAACTGAAATGAGGTACAACTTCCGTGGTAATACCTTGAGCGTCCAGCGAGCTACCAATCATACAACGCGCAGCCACTTTTGCCAGCGGAATACTGGTGGCTTTCGATACAAAGGGAACGGTTCGCGAGGCGCGTGGATTCACTTCGAGTAAGAAGATTTCCTCACCGCGCACCGCAAATTGCACGTTCATCAAGCCCACAACTTTTAGCGCAATGGCTAACTCACGGACCTGTTCGCGAATGGTTTCTTGCACCGATTCCGACAGGGAAAATGGCGGTAAACAGCAGGTCGAATCGCCCGAATGCACCCCGGCCTCTTCGATGTGCTCCATGATGCCACCAATAAACACGGCCTCGCCGTCACAGATGGCGTCGACATCCACTTCGATGGCGAAATCCAAGAAGCGATCCAATAATACGGGCGAGTCAAAGGAAACCTGCACCGCTTCACGCATATAGCGTTTTAGTTCTTGCTCGCTGTGTACCAGCTCCATGGCACGGCCACCCAAAACATACGATGGACGCACCACCAGCGGAAAGCCGATTTCCTTGGCTAAGGTCACCGCTTCTTCATCGGTACGTGCGGTGCGGTTGGCCGGTTGACGCAGGTTCAGCGACTCCAGCATTTGCTGGAAGCGCTCACGGTCTTCGGCCAAGTCGATGGAATCGGGGCTGGTGCCAATGATGGGCACACCGGCCGTTTCTAAGGCGCGGGCCAGTTTCAACGGCGTTTGGCCACCGTATTGAACAATCACGCCCACCGGTTGTTCCAGCTCCACCACTTCCAGCACATCTTCCAAGGTCAGCGGCTCAAAGTAGAGGCGATCGGAAGTGTCGTAGTCGGTGGAAACGGTTTCAGGGTTACAGTTCACCATGATGGTCTCAAAACCATCTTCGCGCATGGCCATGGCGGCATGCACACAGCAGTAATCGAACTCAATACCCTGGCCGATGCGATTGGGACCACCACCTAACACCATTATCTTGCGATTTTGGCTGGGCTCGGCTTCGCATTCTTCCTCGTAGGTGGAATACATATAGGCCGTGTCGGTGGCAAATTCGCCCGCGCAGGTATCGACACGCTTGTACACCGGGCGTACGCCCTGGGTGCGACGTAAGAAACGCACGCTGGTTTCATCACTTTCCACCAAACGGGCGATAGTGGCATCGGAAAAGCCCAGGCGCTTTAAGGCGAAGAAGCGGTCTTTATCCAACGCTTCCAAGCCATCTTTAGCCAACGCTTGCTCGGCTTCGACGATTTCCAGGATTTGATCCAAGAACCACGGATCCATGCGGGTTAGTTGCTGGACTTCTTCCAGGTTGTAACCCATGCGGAAGGCATCGGCCACGTACAGCAGGCGATTATTGCCCGGCTCACGCAGCTCATAACGCAGGTTCGCTTGGCGATCTTCATCGGTATCGCCGGTGATGATGGGATCTAATCCATCTAAACCGGTTTCCAAACTACGCAGCGCTTTGTTCAATGATTCTTTAAAAGTGCGCCCAAAGGCCATGGCTTCACCCACCGATTTCATCTGGGTGGTGAGGCGATTATTGGCAGTGGGAAATTTCTCGAAGGCAAAGCGTGGAATCTTGGTGACCACATAGTCGATGCTGGGCTCGAAGGAGGCCGGCGTACGGCCACCGGTGATCTCATTTTGCAGCTCGTCTAAGGTGTAACCCACCGCCAGTTTGGCGGCCACTTTCGCGATGGGGAAACCGGTGGCTTTAGAGGCCAACGCCGATGAACGCGAAACCCGCGGGTTCATCTCGATGACCACCACACGGCCGTCTTCGGGATTCACCGCAAACTGTACGTTGGAGCCCCCGGTATCCACGCCGATTTTACGCAGCACCGCAATAGAGGCATCGCGCAGGCGTTGGTATTCCTTATCACTTAAGGTTTGCGCTGGGGCCACCGTGATGGAATCACCGGTGTGCACACCCATGGGGTCGATGTTTTCGATAGAGCAGATGATGATGCAGTTATCTTGATGATCGCGCACCACTTCAAGTTCGTATTCTTTCCACCCCAACACCGATTCTTCCAACAGCACCTCGGAGGTGGGCGACATCTCTAAGCCGTGGCTGACGATGTCGATAAACTCTTCGCGGTTATAGGCGATACCACCACCGCTGCCACCCAGAGTAAACGAGGGGCGAATGATGATGGGGAAGCCAATGGTTTTTTGCTTTTCTAAAGCTTCTTCCAACTGATGCGCCACTTGGGCGTGGGGTACGGAGAGGCCGATTTCCACCATGGCATCGCGGAAACGCTCGCGATCTTCCGCCATATCGATAGCGTCTTGGCGTGCGCCAATCAATTCAACGCCGTATTGCTCTAAAACGCCTTGTTTATCCAAATCCAGCGCACAGTTCAGCGCGGTTTGGCCACCCATAGTGGGCAGCAAGGCATCGGGGCGTTCTTTCTCGATAATCTTGGCAACGGTTTGCCAGCGGATGGGTTCCACATAAACCGCATCGGCGGTTTCGGGATCGGTCATGATGGTGGCCGGATTCGAGTTCACCAAAATGACGCGATAACCCTCTTGTCGCAGGGCACGACAAGCTTGAGTTCCTGAGTAATCAAACTCACAGGCCTGGCCAATCACAATGGGGCCAGCACCGATAATCAGAATGCTTTTAATATCACTACGCTTAGGCATGGCTTAAGGTTCCGCCTGAGGTGCTCTTGCACAACGTTAGAGAATCTCTTAAAGACGCGCGTTTAACGCGCCTTGCGAAGATGCAAAGCCCCGCTTGCGGGGCTCGCCTGAGAGTTCGTTTTACGAGGCCGTGGCCAGTTCCGCAGGAGCTGCGGCCACCGTTTCGCCGCCATCTCGATGGGCACGCATCAGCTGCACAAAACGCTCGAATAAGGATTCGGCATCGTGCGGGCCGGGGCTGGCCTCGGGATGGCCTTGGAAACCAAAGGCCGGGCGATCGGTGAAGGCAATGCCTTGCAGCGATTGATCGAACAAAGAGCGATGGGTGACCACAATGTGGCTGGGCAGGCTTTGTTCGTCCACTGCAAAACCGTGGTTTTGGCTGGTGATCCACACGCGACCTGAAGCGATATCTAACACCGGGTGATTCGCCCCGTGATGGCCAAACTTCATCTTTTGCGTGCGCGCACCGGCGGCTAGAGCCAACAACTGATGGCCTAAGCAAATACCAAAAACGGGTAAACGCTGTTCGAGGAATTCACCGATGGCTTCAATGGCGTAATCGCAAGGTTCGGGGTCACCCGGGCCATTCGATAAAAACACGCCATCGGGCTGCAAAGCCAACACTTCAGCCGCGCTGGTTTTGGCCGGAACCACAGTGACTTTACAGCCATGCCAGCTCAGCAAACGCAAAATATTACGCTTTACGCCAAAGTCGTAGGCCACCACGTGGAACTCGGACTGAGCCGCTTGTTGCCAGTTGGTTTCGTCCAAGTCCCAAATGCCTTGGGTCCACTCGTAGCTTTCGTCAGTGGTGACTTTCGCTGCCAAGTCTTGACCCACCATTTGCGGGCAGGCCTGGGCCTGGGCAATGGCTTCGTGTACTTGAATATCTTCGCCACTCAAAATGCAGCCCGGCATAGCACCGTGCTCACGTAGATGGCGTGTTAAGCGGCGGGTATCTAAATCGCAAATACCCACGATATTTTGCTGACGCAAAAAGGCGTCTAAACTCAACTTACCCCGCCAGTTCGACCACTGACGCGGGGCATCTCGCACAATCAAACCTGCCGCACGGCAGGTGCGATCTTCCATATCCACAGGGTTACAGCCCACATTGCCCACATGGGATGCGGTGAGCGTAACCACTTGGCCTGCATACGAGGGATCACTCAAGATTTCCTGGTATCCACTCATGGCCGTATTGAACACAACCTCACCCACGGTGATCCCCTGGGCTCCTAACACGCGGCCGTAGAAAACCGTGCCGTCCGCCAAAGCCAGCACTGCTTGCATCATCTTGATTACCGTCTTAGAGCAAAGATTGAAGATAGAACTCAAAAGAGCATGGAAGGCCGCTTACCGAGTCCATCAGAAGGAGGAGATTTTCTGAACTGGTTCGGACGCTAGGCCCGAGGAGATATTGTATGTCACAAGAACGACATATTCCAGAAAAATATACTCATTTTGGTCCTATTTTTTTACGCTCGTGACATCCCATAAGTTCAGCGATCTATGCTACGACCGCTAAAGGATTGTTTTCGCTATGGAGCAACACCATTGTGGATACAACGTTTATTAAAGGCTTGCGTCACTGTGACCTCAGTCAATAATCACACCAGCACTCAGCACACCGGACTGCCGCCAGGCGTGACTTTGTATTTAGCTTCTTCGTCAGTGTATCGGCGTGAATTGCTCGAACGCTTAGCGTTACCTTTTGACTGCCATTCACCCGATATCGACGAACAACGCTTGGTAGGCGAAGACCCTAACGATTATGTGCAGCGTTTAGCCAAGGAAAAAGCACGTACAGTGGCCAGCGCCAATGCCACAGCCTGGGTCATTGGCTCGGATCAAACCGCCGTGTTGGGTGATGACATTTTAGGCAAGCCCGGAACCGAAGCCAATGCGGTGAAACAACTAAAAGCCTGCGCCGGAAAAACCGTTCGCTTTTTAACCAGTCTGTGTTTGTGGACGCCCGACCAGGTCCAACTGATGGTAGACACCACCGAGGTGGAATTTCGCGACCTTAACGAACACGAAATCCGCCGCTATGTAGCCCGCGAACAACCATTGAACTGTGCTGGCAGTTTTAAAGTCGAAGGCTACGGCATTAGCCTGTTTAAGGCCGTTCGCAGTCATGACCCAAGCGCCTTAATTGGCCTGCCATTGATTGCGCTGTGTCAACAGCTACGCCGGGCGGGTGCTCAGTTGCCGTAGGGTCGCTCGGCAAATTGAGCACAATCACCCACTCGCCCGTGGAGCGAGCACATGGATTGCGCTCGAAAGATTTCCGCGAAAGTGACCAATTCGGCCGTGGTCGTGTGCATTTGTTACAAGCAGGCACTAAAACCTGGGCGCGGGATTCAGTACAATAGCGGTTTTGGCCAAGCGCGCGCAGCCAAAGTCGATGACCGCATTCGAAGGTCGCCACCAATGTTTGCTGTATCAGCATGACGAACATGCTATCAGCAGGGATACGCCCCAACCATACGCCACAGTATGGTCAGCGCCGCACAGCCAAGAACAAAGCCAGCACCCCGCACCATTTAGGCCTCTGTCGTTTTGGGGTCTGTAGGGATACCGGAGCTGGACTTTGCCAACTAATCGTTAAGCTTGAGGAGTGAGGAGCAGCATGAACGCAGCCTCCGGTGAACAAACATCCGGTGAATCCATCGAGTCCGGCGTAAGCGCCGACACCAACCCGGCCAGCTCCGGTTACCGCCATTGGCGCACCGAAACCGATTTCGACGGTATCTTATGGTTAACCCTGGACCGTGCGGGCGAAAAAGCCAACTCATTGAGCCGTGAAGTGCTCGAAGAATTAGAGCAAATCGTCAGCGGTGTCGAGAAAAATCCACCCAAAGGCATGATTCTGCTCTCCGGCAAGCCCGGCAGTTTTATTGTGGGTGCCGATATCCGCGAATTCGACGAAGTGCCCGATAGCGCCACCGCGCGCGGTTTCGTACAAGAAGTTCACGAACTCTTCAATCGCATCGAGCGTCTTTCCTTCCCCACCGCTGTGGGTATCGAAGGCTTCTGTTTAGGTGGCGGTCTAGAGCTGGCCTTAGCTTTCGATTACCGCATTGCTAAAGACGACGGCAATACTCGCGTGGGCTTTCCTGAAGTTCAACTGGGTATTTACCCCGGCTTCGGTGGCTCGGCTCGCAGCATTGCCCGCATGGGTGGCTTAAAAGCCCTGCCCTTGATGCTCACCGCGCGTAATTTGCGTCCACGCCCCGCCCGCGCCATGGGTTTAATCGATCAAGTGATCGGCAAACACCAGGAACTGCGCTGGGCCACCCGACTGGCCGTGCTGAAAAATCGCCGCAGCCGCAAACCCAGCTGGACCGTTGGTTTAATTAACAGCGCTCCGGTGCGCCGTTT
>JAKSCJ010000250.1 GCA_022360675.1 Lysobacterales bacterium | reverse complement strand
CTGTATCGCCAGCTCGATAACCAACTGAAAGCTCAGCGCCATTATCAGCTGGGTATCAACGCTTTAGATCGTAATCATTTGGAAGCTGCGCATTTCTCGTTCTCCCAAGCTTTGCGTTATCAACAGAACTTTCCCGAGGCCCGCTTGCGTTTACGACAAACCGACAACCGCCTCACCGAGCGCGATCACAATGAAGCACTGCGCCTGATGAATGACGGCCAAGTTACCAAAGCCGCCGAGTTATGGGAGTCGATTCTCGAACGCGATCCAGAGAACCGCACGGCGCAAGAGTACCTTCGCCGAATTCGCGGCAATCGCCCAACCCCAGGCTAAGGCAGCACTAGGCCACCTTATCAGATTTGCACTGACCAGACTCACAAACAAAGAAAGCCGTAGCACTGCTACGGCTTTTTTGTGGTCCGGCGCACTGAGCAACAAGAGCACTTACCGCTCACGCCAAATCATCTACGCCTTACTTGAGTTAAGCCATGCAAAATCGTCAGTACGTGACATGGCCAACATGGAATCGTAAAGACCATCGGGCGCGGCACAAACTCTGCGTGCGTTCAGATCAATCCATGCCCCACGGCATAATAAGACTGCTGCCAATTCGCCACTTTCTTTAAAGATTTGATGGCGCAAATACCAGTGTTTCTTGTTTTCAGACAAGCCCATCAACGCCACATCTACATCGATCAGCTCGCTATCGCGAATTTCACGACGGTATTCCACCGACTCATTAAACAAAATGGGTCCAACGCCGAGTTCCTGCATCTTCCTAACCGAAAAGCCGTGGCTGTTGAAATAAGAAACCCGAACCTGGGCCGGAAAATCGAGATAAGCGCTGTGGCGTACATGCGAATTCGCATCTAAATCGGCCCAACGGATCTCAAAACGGCGGTGGAATGCAGACAACTGCGACATGTAAACACGCTCCAGACTTAAGCGCGCCATCCAAGCGATGGCATTGAGGTTGACTCCAAATCGCGTAGTTCAAGGAAAGTGCTTGATGCATTTGGAGGCTATGGGGCGCTTACTAAAGCACGAACCAGCCCATCAGGGCAATACAATGCATTGAAGGATACGGCGTTTCTGCGATAAACAGCGCATGGCATGGCCTGAATAGCACTGGGCTTGGTCCCGGGTAAGCTATGTGCATGGTGAATGCTGGAGCTTGGTTTTAAGTTTGTTGTTTGCTCAATTAGTAACTTAAGGATTTCAGCCAATCGATCAGCCATCGTGCGGCCGGCCCTAAGGAGGTATCACCACGATGCACGCAGTGTACCGGCAATGTGTATTGCCCGTTCGGATAGCGCTCCAGTTTTAATTGAGTAAGCGCTTTCAGTTTTAGATCTTCTGCCACGGTAGATAGCGGCATTGAACCCCAACCCATGCCCGCTTTTAATAATTGGTGTTTAGTCCACAAATCAGATAAACGCCAAGTTCTGCGCGCCAGTACACCGTAATCTTGCCCACGGGTCAGATTACTGCGATCAGTCAAGACTAATTGCAGATGATCATTCAGATCGTTATCACTCAGAGGTGTGTTCTGCTGGCATAGCGGGTGCGCTGGTGCCGCAACATGGACAAGCTCGATATCTGCCAAACGAAAGCCATCTAGCCCTTCAGGAACCTGGCTTAAGGTCACGGTAATGCCTAACGCTTGTTTATTATTTTGAACACGCTCAGGCACAGCACCCAAGGCATCTGAGAAGACTCTGAGGTTAACCGTAGGAAACGCGGTTTGAAAAGCATCTAATGTGCGTATCAAAGCCGGAAACGGAAACAACACATCAACGGCCAAATCAAGATCGCTTTCAAGCCCTCTGGCTAGAGCTTTTGTTCTGGCCATCAAGCGGTCGGTACGTACCAAGATAGCCTGAATGTCAGTTAATACCGCACGCCCTGCTGTCGTTAACGAAGGGCGATAGCCGGAGCGATCAAAGACCACCACGCCTAATTGTTTTTCCAATGTAGCCACCGCATAGCTCACTGCTGATTGAGCTCGGTTTAAGTATCTGGCGGCTTCACTAAAGCTGCCTAGTTCTGCAACCAATGCAAAGGCACGCATTTGATCCAGCGACAATCGTTCTATATTCATAGCGCTGAGTGATCCATCCCTAATGTTCTATTGAGTCAGTTTCCTACGCTGTGCAAGAAAGCATTACAGCGCTGTGCCATCGACCAGGGAAACCCTTTCAATATTTAGCATAAAATTTTAAATATATTGACTAAATACTCTATGCATAATCGAATTAATTATACTGCTTTAAGTGGTGGCTCCTTGTTGATCCAGATACAGCCTGTGCATAGCTCGAATGATGCAGGGTTCATTGGTAAACCCGGCCATCGTCACAAGTGGATGGATATATTATTTTTTGGGCTTTGTCTTGATGCCCCTGGCGTTTTTCAGCCAATGCATTGCGATAACACCAACTAAAAAGAGCGTCAGACTCCTTAAGTTATCGAGATGATTCATCGCCTGCTTTCAATAATAGATATCCCGTATCGATTATTGTTAGTGAGAACTCGACTAAGTGTAGTGTGCCCCCAGCACAACTATCACAAGCCTTTCACAACCTGCCGGAAGCGTATCTGTATATGTGCTGATTATCAAGGAAGGAATCTGCCGCCCAAACACACTATCCGTTATATGGGAGCTTAATAAAACATCATTGGCGGGGAAGAACAATAGCTACAGAAAAAATTAAACAAGACAATCTAATTTTTTTATTAATATCTTTAAAAATAATATAATAAATAAAAGAAAAGATAGAGCCGAGCTTAAACAATCCAATTGAGTTATTAGTTCTTCTCTTGAGAAACACCG
>JAKSCJ010000395.1 GCA_022360675.1 Lysobacterales bacterium | reverse complement strand
TGGTGGTGTTGATAAATTTGCGTGCTACCGTTGCCGAAGGTTTCTGCCGTGACTTGATTGGCCGGGTTCATTGCGGTCACGCTTTTAAGCACTTGGCTTTGATTCCGGGAATCACCCTCTTGCCATAAATAACCGTTTTGATCGTAGCGCTGATACAAACGGAAGCGCTCTTGCGGATAAGTGACGGACTTGACTCGGGCAAAGTAGCCGTCGTATTCCATGCCCACTTCATAGCGCGCCGTTAGGGGCAATACCGGAATATCGGCTGCTTGTGTGGCATTGGGATATTGATACGGGTCCAGCTCAACGCTATAACCTGCTGGGCGGTAATTGGCATCGTAGTTATAGGTTCGAGCAAACACCGTGGCCGATTGACCATTACCCACGCCCACGATGCGGGTTTCGTTATGCAGCAATCCGGCACCGGCCACATCGTATTCCCACTCGTCCACGAAGGCACCCAATTCCACACTGGCGGTATTGAGCACCGTGCGACGGTATAGACGACCTAATGCATCGTAGAAGAAATCGATGCTTTGATTGCGCGCATCGGTTTGGCGAATGACCTCGCCTAAACCGTTATAACTAAAGCTCCAGTCACCCATATTGGGATCGAACAACTGGGTGCGTTGGCCTAGTTGATTGTAATTGGCGGTGGTGTAGTTACCCGCAGCATCTTGAATAATCTTGCTGTTGCCCTGGGCGTCGTACCAGAAACGGGTGACCGAACCATGGGCATCGGTGCTGCTTAACAACCAGCCATTGCTGGAGTAGGTGCGTTGCACACAAAGATCACCATCCAGTGCTGAACTCGCATTGGCAACACTACAGCTAATTCCCGATGAACCACTACCATCGTCATTGCCCACTACCACTTGGGTGCTTAAGCCATTATGCAAATAATGAGAATAACGCCAGGGATTAGAAACATCTGTTGTTGGTTCTTGTTTAAAGACCTGACGGCCCAACACATCGTAGCGATAAGTCAAAGGATGCGTAGCGTTTAATGTGTATTCCGGAACACTTTCGGCAATGGTTTGGCCACGGCCGTTGTACACCACTGAATTGTAAATCCAATTCTGCGCGCCTGAGCTACCTTTAAAGCCTTGGGTGCGGGTTTCGATTACACGGTTTAAGGAATCATAGGCTTCCCACACCACGGGTGCATGTGGTGCTGACGGTACTGTAATCCCCCCATTTCAAACCGTAATTATAAGTAGAGGGTTAAGCTGCCTGTAGCAACTGCTTTGGAGGAACGCCTC
>JAKSCJ010000034.1 GCA_022360675.1 Lysobacterales bacterium | reverse complement strand
TAAGCCCTTGCCATGACTTCTTGATACATCGCCCAACACGATGGTGTTGACGTCATGTAAGCATGAACTGGCCCGTTAGCAACGGGTAATGATATGCCGCAGCCGGGGCAAAATTCGTGCTTAAAACAAGTGTCAATCTCGCTCATCACCGAGCTATATCCCTCTCTGTGAATTCGTGGTGTTATGTATTAGAGCAACACTTTTTTGCTTAAATACTTTTGTTCATGGGTTGCAAAGTATTAGCGTTTTAGAGGTGCCTTGCTGACACCTTCTCAAAGCGGTTTTAACATAAAAAAACAGGGGCCGGTGGCCCCTGTTGTCGTTAGGTCGATATGATGTTCAGCGGTTTTGCTGAGGGGCTTTGGCCTGATTAGTTGGCTTTAAATCCCATCATCAGATACTCGGGTAAGGCGTTGATTTGCGCTTTGCTCATCGCACCGGTTCCGCGCAAGCCTTCGCTTTCACCTTCCCATTCGTCGCGGCTCATACGCTTGAAAGCGGGTAGATCGTGTTTTTCCAAAATACGATTCACCTTAGGCAGTTCTTTATCCATTAACTGCTGTGCTTGAGCTTCGGCATCGACCAGCTGCTGTTGGTACGCTTTGGTTTGCGCAACTTGTGTATCGGTGGGACGGCCATCAAAGGTGTTGACAGTGCCGTACACATTGCTGATTTTTTCGCGCAATTGCTCGTCACCGGATAACCAGCCAGCTTTGCTTGTGGAAACCAAGGTGCCATTGAATTCGTTTACGGTGTTGGCGAATTCTTTTAAGCGTTTGGCATCGCGACCTTCTAAACCCTCGGCGTGTTCTTCGGCTTTGTCGGCCAGACTGGTTACGCTTTCTGAAATGTAGGTTAAATCACCCAACATATCGTATAAGCGCAGCGCCAGTTCTTGTTGAATTTTGCGATCGTCAGCACTGTGTTTGGTGCGTGGATCGGCGACTAATTCAACCGTTCCATTCAGCGTTTCTTTGCCTTTCACCAGTTCAACACGGTATTCACCCTCGGGAACACGTGGGCCAATAAAGGCCGGAGCCAAGGCGGTGGCGGCGGGCAATTTGGGTGCTTTTAAGCGCATGGGCCATTCCACCCGATTAATGCCAGGGCGCTTATCACCGGGCAGTGAAATGATCAGCTCATCGTTTTGGTCATAAACATTCACCTTGATATCGCCGAAGAGGTGACGTTTTTTCAACCAATAGGTAATGGTGGCCGCTTCAGAAGGATTGAAAGCGGTGTATTGATCATTGGCGGTGAACTCTTGCAGCGCACCACCAGAAACCATCACTGCCGGACGTGCGGGCAATAAGGCCACGTTTTGCTCGATGATTTCACGCGTTAGTGCGCGCATGGGGGTGATGTCGTCAATGACATACACACCACGGCCATGGGTGCCTAACACCAAATCATGCTCGGTAGGATGAATCACGATATCGTGCACGGCCACTTTGGGCAGGTTTTCTTTAAAGCGCGCCCATTGTTCGCCACCATCGAGGCTGATGAATAAGCCCATTTCGGTGCCCAGGAACAACAGCTCTGGATTCACCAAGTCTTGCTTAATAACCCAGGCATAGCCTTCGATACCACGATTGTTTTCGCCCTCGCTGAGACTGGTCCAGCTCTTGCCGAAATCACGGGTGACCAGCACATAAGTGCTCATATCACCGGTGCGGTGACCATCTAAAGTGATGAAGGCAGTGCCTGCATCGTGAGGACTGGCTTCCACGCGCGAAACCCAAGTGTTTTTCGGAATACCCGGTAGGTTTTTCGTGACATTGGCCCAGCTTTCACCGCCGTTTTGGGTAACGTGGACTAAGCCATCGTCGCTACCTGCCCAAATCACTTGGCCATTAGCTGGCGACTCGCTGATGCTGTAGATGGTGGCATTGTTTTCGGCGGTGGAGTTATCGATGCTTAAGCCGCCACTTTGCTTTTGGCGCTGGCGTTTCGGGTCGTCGGTGGTTAAGTCGGGCGAGATGGTGCGCCAAGATTCACCGCGATCGTCAGAAACATGCACATATTGCGAGCCATAGTAAATACGGCCGGGTTTTGTGCTGCTCATGTGTAGCGGTGTGTTCCAGTTAAAGCGCAGGTCTTCTTCGTTACCGCTTTTTGCTGGCGCGATTTCTTTGACTTCGCCCAAGTTGGTATC
>JAKSCJ010000115.1 GCA_022360675.1 Lysobacterales bacterium | reverse complement strand
TTTAATCCACAAAAAGTCTTTAGTTTAAGCCCTTACGGTACGGTGTATCCGGAGATCACCCTGATTGATGCCTGGGGGAAAATCACTGTGCGCCAAGAAGCCTTGTTAAGCAGTGATTTTGCTTTCATTGCCGTGGCATTGAATCCAGCAGAAAGCTTGAGTTCCACACAAAGTCGGCTGCAGGGTGAAGGCTGGGCGCTAGTGCTTAATCCGGGTTGGGTGATTGATGAATCTGGCCTGTTAAAGCCCGTGGATTGAGCTTGAGTATCCGTAGAGCCTGAGCGTAGGGAAACGCTTGGGGTTGAAATCACATGATCTTAAGGTTTGTATAAAAGAGCGAGGAAACTCACTAAAAGAGAGCTCTGGTCACTGTTTGGGTCGCAGTGGCTTGGCTCTGGGGTGTATGATTAATTTTAGTGATTTTTTCTATATATAAATAGTTTTTGTCGTTACATTGTAATGCAAAGGTAGGGAAGGTCATGAATAAACAACGCTTACTGCGGAAAAAGCAAAGGCTTACGTCTTTGCTTCTCGTTGTGCTTGGTGTTGCCTTAGGTCACACCTGTGCTGCTGCCACACCGCCCAAGGGCGATCCTAACGATTGGGTGTGTGAGCGAGGTGATGAAGTGCAGATTATGAAGGATGTTCAGGCCTTCTGTGCGGTAGAAGCAAAACGCCAACGAACCCCCGAGCCCAGTTGGATGCCCGCCAGCTTGTTACAACTGGAACAAAAAAATGAATACGATGAACGCTTTGGCGACTGGCTAGGGAATCATAGCTATCGCGACTGGGTGGCCGATCGCGATTGGCGCTTTACTGGTCCGGTGGTGGGTTCTACTGCTAATGGAAAAATTGCCAGTGGCGCTCAGTCTTACGGTGTGCATCCGGCGGTGCGGATTTATTATTCGCCCAAGATGGTGGATTGGCTATGTAACGATCGCCAAGGGGAGATTCCCGATGGTGCGGTGATCGTCAAAGAAATGATGTCGATCACCGAACCCACGGTGGATTTAGGCGATAACTCTTGCTTATCGATACCTACGCAACAAATGGATGACAACAACATCTTTTGGGCGGTCATGGTGAAAGACCAAGAAGCTTCCCACGATGGTTGGTATTGGGTGGGCAACGAAGGCGGTGGTAATCCACCCATTGTGAATGCATCGGCAGCGGGCAGTGTGGATACCATTCCACCCAAACCCAGTGCGCCCGATCCGGCCTGGTATCCCACCAACACCGCCAGTAAGTATGTGGTGGATGGTCAAACCTACGATACCAAGCCCATTACGGTATATCCGTATAACTCGTTTGGTAACTATTGCATCAATTGCCACGCTTCGGCGGCTTCAGAAAGTACCTATTCTTCGCTAGAAAATGTGGTTTCCGCCGGTATTCAATATCATTTCTATCCACAGCGTAGGCTCCGCCAGGCGCGTGCCATCACGCCCAATGCCAAGCATGATATGCCCTTGGCTGCCCGTGAACAGTTATTAGCGGCCAAGCCCAGCGCGACGCGTGGCACCGAGCGACCGGCACCGTTTTCAACGCCACTCAATCAGGCCGATCCTAACTTTGTGGCCTTTTACAATCAGATCTCGCCGGTGAACTTCAGCGCCGCTTGGGATTTACGCCTGCCAGCTGAAACCTTCGATCATAAAGTCTCGACAGCGCACGGGCCGGGTCAGTTTTTAACCTCGGACCAATGCATGGGTTGCCACGATGCCACGGTGTCGAACTCGCAAGCGCCTAATATGGTGTTTACCAATAAGCTGGGCGAAGAGGTAAATTTATCGCCCTATGCCACGTGGCGGACCTCACCCATGGGTTTGGCCGGGCGCGATCCCATCTTTTTCTCGCAACTGCAAAGTGAAACCAATAATCTACCCGAGCTCACCACCTGTATCGAGAACACCTGCCTGCATTGCCATGGTGTGATGGGCCAACGTCAATTAGCCATCGATACCCAAAATCAAGGCGATGAGTGTCGCGATATCTTTCCCGTGCCACCGCCTAAAGAAGTCCCTTTTGGTCAGCCCTTTGCATTGAGTAATGTCACCCAATACCAAAACACCGATGCAGCCCCCCATGCGGGCGATTACGGTGGTTTAGCGCGCGATGGTATTTCATGTGCGGTGTGTCATCACATTAGCGATGAAGGCTTAGGCACCGAAGCTGGCTTTACCGGCAACTTTATTACTGGCCCCGGCGATGAAGTTTATGGTCCCTTCGGTGACGACACCATTGTTCCTAAACCTATGGAACACGCTTTGGGTGTAACACCTAAATTTGCTGCACAAATTAAATCGTCTGAACTGTGTAGCTCTTGTCATAATATTTTATTGCCTGTGTTTACCAACGATGGCAAACCCTTACCTGGTTCGTATGAACAAACCACGGGTTTGGAATGGAGTAATAGTCAATTTTCTTGGTCGAAAGAACATGCGCAGTCGTGTCAAGACTGCCATATGAAAACCCATTTCGAAGGCGAGCCTTTAAATAGTTATATTGCCAATATTGAAGATAGCAACAGCTTCCCGCCCACCACCAATCGATTGCCCGATGAAGACATTCGCCTGACCAAGCAAAAGGGTTTTGCCCGCCATACCCTGCTGGGTTTGAATGTGTTCTTAAATGAAATGTTCCAGCAGTTCCCGGTGTTACTGGGCTTACGCCAGATCGACTATATGAATGGTGCGCCTAAGCCCGCATTAACCCATACGCGCGATCAATTCATTGAAATTGCCGAGAACGAAACCGCCACCATCAGTGTTCAAGCACCCAAAGTGGATGGCAATACCATTACCACCGATGTAACGGTGCACAATAAAGCGGGCCATTACTTGCCTTCGGGTGTGGGCTTTAGGCGCGTGATTTTGGAATATCGCTTAGTGGATGCCAGCGGCAATACCTTATGGTGTTCAGGTTGTACCAATGACTTGGGCGTAGTGGTGGATGGCGCGACCTTATCGCAACGTATGCCCACACCGTTGCCCAGTGAATTGCCCATTAAAAACCCTAAGGCGTATCAACCCCATTATCAGTTGATTGAACGCCAGGATCAGGCACAGATTTATCAAGAGCTCATCACCGATTCAGCGGGTGATTTCACCACTAGCTTCCTGCGTCGGGTCACCCATGTTAAAGATAACCGTTTACGTCCGTTGGGCTATGACCCTGAGTTCTTTAAAACCCAGTTTGATTCGAAATATATTCAAGAGTTATCCATTACCCATGGTGAAGCGGCGAACGATCCTTACTACACCGATCCCAGCTTAACCGGTGCCGATCAAATTCGTTATTCGGTGAATTTAGATGCAACCACCTTACAAAAGGTTGCCGGTGTGGAAGTACGCTTGTTTAATCAATCGATTCCGCCGTTTTATCTGCAACAACGATTCCGCGATGCCAACCGCGGACCGGCGAAGAAAAACGAAATTCAGCGTTTGTGGTATCTCACGAGCCACTTAAACACCAACACCATGGTGAACGGCCAGGCGTATATCAAACAATGGAAATTGGGTTTGGTATGTGCGAAGAGCAATCTTAATGGTCAATCACAAAGCTGTGCGTTGTAAGTGACGATAAGCGATACCTAACTGAGCGTTTTTTTATCATCATCTTAAGCAACAACAGCGGGCCATAAGCCCGCTGTTGTTGTTTTGCCTTTAGGGTTTTAAGGACAAACAAGTTAATTAGGGCAGATACTCACATCGTCCAAACCGGCTTCAATTAAATCGCCATTCGCGCTGCCATCCGCTACGCGCAGGCGAATTCTCACCTGGCTACCGGCGGCGATATTGGTGGCCGGAGCATTGCTCCAGGCACCAACGCTTTGTACATCGCCAATGTTCACAATGGGTTGATAACTGCCACCGCCATTGGTGGAGACTTCTAATGCAAAGAAGTCGCCCGCATCATCGCCAGCGTCGCGTTGGCCATGGAAGTAAGCCATGTTTAATGTGGAGGCTTCATTTACGGTGATGGTGGGCGACTCTAAGATGCATTCGCCGCCATCTACGTCGTCTACACCGGCGGAGCTATTGACCGCAGTAAACATGGCGCCACCATTGCCCGAGGTGTTATCGCCGCCCGCTTGAATGGTAATGCCACCATTACTGGTAACGGTGGGTGTGCCGCGCACAAAGCTACCCGTGCTGCAGCTGGCATTGCTGGCGTTGGTCCAACCGCTGGCATTGTTATCAAAATTCTGTTCGAGGCTACAACTGCCGCCGGGGCCGGTATCTTCTTCAAAAACGCGTACACAACGATAACGCGAAGCCGCATTTTGCGGTGCCGCATCGTGATCATTCACAAAAACCAAACGCATGCTGTTGCCGGTGTAGCTTTGTCCGATCGGAATACGGAAGCTTTGGAAGGCACCCGAACCATCGTATTGCGGATTAAACGTCATGCCCCAGTTTTGCACGCCCCACACTCGGAAGATGCGGTCCTGGCTGATGGTATCGTCTTCGTCAAAGCCAATGCCGTGGATTTCGCCCTGCGGGCCGGCGGCGTATTCGAATTCGATCACGGTGTTGGGTGTGACGCTAAAGCTTTGGCTGGACGCGCGCCAGCGATTACCCGTTAAGGCCAAGGTGGCACCACCATCTTGCACTTGTACCGAGCCGGTATCGGGGTTGTCTTGATTCGAGAAACTGGTGGTGGCAAAGGCATTGAAATCAATAGAGCCCGCCGGGCAGCTGGCCATGGCGTTACCGGCAATACGTGTACGTTGGGGCGGAATCACCACATCGCGCAGGCCGTCGTCGATTCGCACCTCAAAGAGATCGTCACCTACCCGTTGTTCGGGCGTGTTGAGGTTTACCGTGAACACACCGTTGCCATTGTTAATCACGCTACCAATTTGTGCGTTGCCCGCGCTGTTGGCGGCATGGCTAACGGTCACATTATTAATACCCGCGTTTACCCGCACACCACGCCAATCGTTAATGGTGAGTTGTAATTGAAAACCACCACTGTTGGGCGTGAGGTTGATATCGGACTGCACTGCATCGGGACGATTATTTAAATTGCTGCGGAATTGATCGAACTGATTGCGCAGTTGATCGACAGGATCGGGGGCCGAAGCGGGTTGGTTGGGCACATTCAAGCGCATGAAGTAGTCGCCATTGGCGCAACCACCACCATTACAGCTGTTGCCATCGGTATCGCCAAAGCGTGAAACCAACATAAAGCCCACATGGGCCGATTTATTGAAATTAGGCGGTGGTGAACCACAGCTATCGGCGCGCGGCCCATTGCAAGAACAACGACCATCGCCACCGAAATCGCGAGCTGCTTCCATGGCCGCCATTAAACGTTGCGGTAAATCGCCGCCATCGTTCACTAAGGCTTGTTCGGCTGCTTGCACCACTTCGGGCCCGGCCAGCACATTGCCTTGAATGGCGTAATGTAAATTACCGCTGCTGCCCGCCACGCCCGAAGCATGGGGGAAGTTACCGCTACCGGTTTGTGTTGCCTGGCTGCCACCGGCACCGGCAATACCATGCTGATGGGCCGAGGTACCCGATAACTGAATGAGTTGATCGCGAATTTGTGTGGCGCTTAATTGGCCACGAATACCGTTGTTGATAATAACTCGGCGTTGGCCCGAGGCGTCGAGTTGGGATTGGGCGGCACCGCCGCCAGCGCCTACAACGATGACGGGTAGCTCTTCGCTTAAATCGATGCCGGGAACCTGCGCACTCGATAAACAAGTGGCACCACCCACGGCCACCTCTTGGGTTTCGGTATCGAACACCACCACCGACCAGGTGGCCGAGGCACTGGGTGAATACAAGCCGCCCGCCAGCATAAGGCTGGCTATGGGGGCGAAAAAGGCAGAAATACGAGCCTTCATTCCATACGCTCCTGTGTCCTTACAAGGGAGCGGGCAGTCTAGCAAAGCTTTGATATCGATATATTTTATATTTCGTTAAGCGCTAGCAGAATCCGATTAACAGTGTTGCTTTTCGCGGTGGGTAGATAAAATTCAGGGATAGTGCACGACTACCCCTGAATAGATGATGTGCGATCCTCGTTATGATATTGCGCTTGAATTAGTGGTACTTAAAACGGCCACCAACGCATGAATGCATCGAACCATTGATAGCTCGACTGTGGTGCGTTACTACCGGTACTTTCGATGCTTTCTGGTATGCCTGTACCGCCCTCATTAACTGCAAAACTTGAGATTGACACAAATAATAGTAAGAACAATGTGTATCGTTTTTTCATGGGTAACCTCCTTAGGAATAAAGCCGCAAGCTTTAAGGCACAGCCCTCAAATCCTGCGGCGGGGAAAGCTTACCCTCGTTCAAACCAGTAAATACCAATCCCTGCGGCCAGTGAGCTATCCGTTTGCTCCATTGCTTCTGGATCTTCTTCAGCGCTGAGTATCGCGACAATTTTCTCTTTAAACTCCAGCGCCGCCGAGAGTGTTTGTTCACGCACAATGGGGATGCGATCGGGGGGAATAGAATGAGACCAAATACGTCGTTCAAGCAGTGGGGGTTGGTGGCCGCTAATGTTATGTGCCACCGTATTGATGAAATTACCTAGGCTGATCGCACCCGATTCTAAACGCTCGGTGGTGGACTGACCCAACACGGCGCGTCCAGTTAAGGTGATTTGTTCGTCTTCAACAGTGGCTAGGGCTTGTTCCACCAAAATGCGCTGTAAGGCACCGGGCGTAAACTCGCGGCCGTAGCGGAACACCACATCATGAAAATTAGGGAAACGACCACCATTGAGCGGTAAAGATTGGGGGAAGTTAGGGTCGCTCATCCACGAGCCCACAAAGCGTTCGATGCGGTTGTAGTTATCGTTGGGAATATCGGCTGCGAGTAATTTGCGTACGGTTTTTAGTGCGTAACCACTGGCCGCCATGATGTCTTGCTGGGTCATGCCTTGAGCGCGCATCGCCTGAACTTGAGCAATGGGGAGTAGCTCGGCCATACGCTTGATGGTAATGCCATGTCGATCGGCAATTTGTAAGAGCGCAATAAATACTTCTTCTAACAGCGCTTCCGCTGCCTCCTTTGCATCTTCCGACATGGTTAAGACGTCCCTTATATGCCTGTTGGCATCGCCCGTTAAAATAAGTTCGGCAGACAATATAAAAACTTCGACCCTTATCAACAAGCCTTATGAAAAACCATTAAAGTCAGCAGGCGGTTTGATGAGCCCATAACATGCATGGACAAACAATGCATTTTATGATACAAAAGTGTCTTATTGTTAATATTGAGAAGGTCTATGGATGCACGGCAACGCGCGACACGCCAAGCGTTGATGGATTCGGCTACGGTGTTATTGGCCGAGAACCCTGGCGCTTCATTTGTTGAAGTGGCCGAGGCGGCTGGTATTGGCCGCGCCACTTTATACCGCCACTTTCCGAGCCGTGAAGATCTATTGCGAGCACTGAGTTTAGAGGCGATACAAGCCACCGACGACGCCACCGCCCATGTGATGACAGCGGCCACTTCTTCTTTGGATGCTTTGCGCCTCACCATTGAGGCCATCGTACCTATGGGTGATCGCTATTATTTTTTGATTCGTCAGCCTTCCATCAGCGATGAGGAAGTCATTAAGCAGCTGAATCGACAAAATAATGAGCTGAAAATGCTGATTCAAGCCAGCCAGCAAGAATTGGCGATTGACCGCGAAATCCCCGCCGATTGGGTGGTCTTGGCGTTCAATAATTTAATTTATGCCGCATGGCAAATGATTGGAGAGCAGCAAGTGGGCGCCAGTGCGGCTGCGGCTTGGGTATACCGCACTCTGATCCACGGCCTTACTCCGCAGGGCTCAACGCCATAGGGCCCAGGCTTTCTTTGTTAGCGCCTTTGCTAAGTTAGCGCCTGTTTTGTGTGTGGCGGCGAGTACTTACTGCACCGCCGATGGTTTTCTTCTTAGCTTTTTACTGCTTAGTTTTTTGCCGGCTGATGTTGGCTTGAGTGGCTCTTGCCATGGCTTGCCGCTGGGCGCTTCTCCCTTGAGCTTTTTTCTGACCTTTTCTCCTGATTCTTTCTATTCGGGCGCGTTTTGCTAAGGCGTGCTTGCCGCACTATCCGGCGGCCTCGGCTGTTGTCTTTATGGCTGTGCGGCAGGTTTACTGCGTGCGTTTCATCCTGGCTAATTTTTATCCAAAGCAAAAAGAGATTTGATTTTGCGAGACATGTGTGTATCATTAATATTCATGAGACAAATGTGTTTCATTGATGGAGGTGAACATGTCGCAATTGAACATTTTTGGCCGCGGTGCTTGGGGCTTAGGCTTGATGGCTTTGGCCATCGGCGCCAGTGCCGCGCCACAAACCGAGATGAATCTCGCCGCTGGGGATTCCACAAGCCCTAGCTTTATTGCCTTTGAATCGGGCCCGGTACGGCCCATGGCCATGAGTGCTGACGGTCAACAGCTGATCGTGGTGAATACGCCGGATAACCGTATTGAGATCTTTCCGCTGGACGAGCAAGGGGCTTTAGGAACGCCGGTTTCAGTGAGCGTGGGTATGGAGCCTGTGGCGGTGTCGGTGAATCAACGGGGGCAGGCCTGGGTGGTGAATCACCTGTCGGATAGCGTGAGTATTGTTGATCTCAAAGCGCAACCGCCGCGTGTCATTAAAACTTTATTAGTAGGCGACGAGCCACGCGATATTGTGTTTGCTGGCGGTCGTAAGGAGCGGGCGTTTATTACCACCGCCCACCGTGGTCAGCATCGTGAAAACCGCACGTTGCGCGGCGTTGCCGGTTCGGGCGACCCGCAGTTGAGCACGGCTTCTGTGGATCGTGCCGATGTTTGGGTCTTTGACACCGCACGGCCGGGTTATCAATTTGGTGGACGGCCGGAGAAAATCGTCACCATGTTTGGCGACACACCGCGCGCATTGGCGGTAGCGCCCGATGGCCTCACCGTTTATGCGGCGGTGTTCCAATCGGGTAACCAAACCTCAGTGGTGCACGAGGGCGTGGTTTGTGATGGTTTTATGGACGATGGCCTGGGCAGTTTTCCATGCCAAGTGGCAGATGGCATTACCTCACCGCAGGGTTTACCCGATGGTGGCTTGCCTGGCGGCCGACCGGCTCCGGGCGTGAACGCCTTTGGTGAGTTCCAGCCCTGGATCAGCATGATGGTGAAGTACGATCGTGACTTAGGTCAGTGGCGCGACGAGCTGGGGCGGAATTTCTCTAACGCTATTCGTTTTGATCTACCCGATCACGATGTTTTCGCCATTAATGCCGACACCTTAAGACAAACCCAAGATTTCGAGCATGTGGGTACGGTGTTATTTAATATGGCGGTGAATCCGGTGAACGGCCATGTTTATGTGAGCAACACCGACGCCAATAACCATGTGCGCTTTGAAGGTGCGGGTGAATTTGGTGGCAGTACGGTACAGGGGGCGTTTGCCAAAGCGCAGATCACCGTGATCGAGCCCCATACCGAAGCCGTGAAACCCCGGGCGATCAATCGTCATATCGACTACAACCAACTTAAAGCCACGCCCGAAACCCGCCAGCATAGCTTGGCCACACCTTTGGATATGGCGGTGAGCAGCGATGGTGAATGGCTGTATGTGAGTGCCTATGGTTCTTCACGGATTGGCGTGTTCGCCACCGAGCAGTTAGATAACGATCATTTTTGGGATGGTAGCGGCGATGAGTTCGATCCGCGTCAAGCCAGTGCCAATTATATTGATGTGAGCGGCGGTGGTCCGGCGGGCATTGTGTTGAACGAGGCCAATCAAGTGGCGTATGTGGCCACTCGTTTCGACAATGGTATTTCGGTTATTGATTTAGAAAATGGCTCAGAAGTTGAGCATATCGCCATGCACAACCCCGAGCCCGAATCCATCGTGCGTGGTCGCGCTGTTTTATACGATGCCCAACGCACTTCATCCAATGGTGAAGCCAGCTGTGCGGGCTGCCATATCTTTGGTGATCAAGATAGTCTGGCTTGGGATTTAGGTGATCCCGACCTTGCCAATAAGCGTAACCCCATCGACATTAATCTGGAGCACACCATCGAGTGGGATTGCATCTACGACGGCCCCGACTCGCTGGGTTGCTTGGCTTCACAAGTGCTCAATGGCGATGGCGATGGCCGTACCTTGGGTTCCATGAAAGGCCCCATGACCACGCAGACCCTGAAAGGCTTATCGAACTCCGGTCATATGCACTGGCGTGGCGACCGCGCAGTGGGTTACTTCGGCACCCACAGTGGCGATGAATACGATGAACGTTTGTCGTTTAAAAACTTTATCGTAGCTTTTGAAGGCTTGAACGGTATGGATATTGCCTTACCAGAAAATGTGGATGCCAATAATAAGCCCGAAGCCGTGATGACGCTGGAGCAAGATATCGAACACTTCACCGATTTCATGCTGCAAGTGGCGTTACCACCCAATCCTATTCGTGGTTTAGATAACACCTTAAGCCCCTTGGCTCGCAAAGGTAGTCAGTTCTTCCACGGTGCACGACGCTCAGACGGTTTAGCTTTCGATGTCAGCGGACAACAAGATGGCTTTACTTGTGAAGGTTGCCACCGCTTAGATCCTGGCCAGGGTTTCTTTGGTACCGATGGCAATGGTGGCCATACCACCGAGAATCAAATCACCAAAACGCCTCAGTTACGTACGGCCTATACCAAGGTAGGCATGTTTGGCTTGCCTAACCGTGCCGGCTTCTTACCTTCCGATACCCGTCAACATCAGGGCGAGCAAATTCGTGGCTTTGGTGTGCTGCATGATGGTGCTACCGATACCTTCTTCAATTTCTTAAAAGGTGCGGTTTTCGATAACGGTGAAAGCGACGATGGCGGTGGTACCGATATCAACGAAGGCATGGTGGGTATTCCCGACGACGCCACTCGCCGTGGACTTGAGCAATATATGTTTGAGTTTGACTCAGACCTAGCGCCCATTGTTGGTCAGCAAATGACACTGACGCGCTATGTAAACTTTGATGCCTACGAGCGTTTAGCTTTACTGGAACAACGGGCAGCAACGCCTTTTGTCTCGAAAATTCTAGGTGGCAATGTGCGTGAGTGCGAGCTGGTGGCCAAGGTGGTGGTTGATGGCCAAGAACGTGGCTGGCTGTACAACCCCGAAACCCGCCGCTATCAACCCGATAGTGTTAAAGATCATGACATTGGCCGCTTTGCCATTCGCCGTATGGCATTCTTCAGAGGTCAAGAAGTCACCTTCACCTGTGTGCCTCCGGGCTCGGGTGTACGCATGGCCTTGGATCGTGATTTAGATGGTGTTCTCGATGGCGATGAATCGGCATAAATAAATACCGAGAACTAAGCCGGGCAGTGTGGCTCGTCCACATTGCCCGGCTTATTATTTACTTCATGTCCTTTTGCTCATTTTATTTCGCTCATTTCTATGAGTTTGTTTTCTTGAACTCGATAAGTGCAATACCTGCCTGAGGTGCGATATGTCGGAAGCAATACATCCTTCATTTGTAGAAACACTCAAACACAGTGTTGAATCCCACAACGCGTTACCGGGTTATTACTACACCGACGAAACCCTGTTTGAAGATGAGCGCAATAGTGTTTTTCATGGCGATTGGGTTTTTGCCTGCCCAGAAGTTTTAGTTAGCGAAGCTCATCAATATTATGCTTTTGATTTATGTGGTGAACCCGTTGTACTGATTCGTGGCAAAGATGGTGAGCTGCGTGCTTTCTCTAATGTGTGTCGCCATCGTAGCACTCCCATTTTAGACGAAGGCTACGGCCAGGCCGAGCGTTTGATTTGCCCGTATCACGCTTGGACTTACAATCAAGAAGGACGTTTAACCGCGCTACCCCACGCGGGTGATGCGGATATCGATAAATCGGGCATATGCTTGCCCCAGTTTCATGTGGCGGTATGGCAAGGTTTGGTGTTTGTGAGTTTGGCGGCACAAAGTGATTTAGCCACACACCTCTCTGAGGTTGACGAATACTTAAAAGCTTACGAGCCCGAGCGATATCGCTATGCCCATATCGGTGAGAACGAGCATTGGCAGTCTAACTGGAAGTTGATTTATGAAAATGCGGCGGAAAGCTATCACCTGTTCAAAGTGCATAAAGAAACTTTAGAAACCATCACGCCTACTAAATCGGCTAACTATGTGGCTGGCGGCCCACGATGGACCTTAACCGAAGGCGAAATGAAAACCACACCGGGCTGGTTAGATTGGCTAAGCGGTAGCGAAGTACCGAAAGATCATTATTATCTCATCGCTTTGCCGCCAGGCTTTGTGGCCATCATTACCTATGATGCGCTGGCTTGGATCAGTATTCGGCCCATTAATGCTTTTGAAAGCCGGGTCGAGTCTGGCGCTTTAGCTGCCGATGAAGGCCGTGAAGACGCCGAAAGTGTGGCTTTCACCCAACAATTTTTTGCTGAAGATAAGGCCATATGTGAGCGCGTTCAACGAGGTGTGAATAGCGCTTATGCCGAGGGCGGTGCCTTGGTGAGTTTAGAGCAGGTGCTGGTGGACTTTTATGCATATCTTGCCGCACGTATCACGATTTAACTTGGCATTGATGCTTTCTTAACGTGGTATTTACTTAATCTTGGATGTGTTTGATCCTGATTTGATTTAGCGTGCTTTACAGTATTTAGAAGTTTTGTTTGTCATAAATATGACATCGTTGTTTTCATTAAACTGTCAACACACTCGCCTAGCGTAGTGAACCCATGTTGATTGTTGATACTTATGGATTGCTTAAACGAACTGGCTAACGATGAGGCTACGACTAATCCAACAGTTCATCTCAATGCGCAGATATCAAGTCCAAAATCACACAATAGTAAAGTTTGGGTTTTGCTTGGGCCCAATGCGGGTGATAATGCGCAAATTATTCATCTCGCATCAACCTTAAAAACTGGCTATCTCACCATTGCGCTGCACTACAATTGGCTTTATCCATTACCTGCGATCGTGAAAGGCAATTCTTTAAGTAGCATTAAACTCCACAGTCGCAGCGCAATCCAAGACGCAGCAAAATCAGGGTGGCCACAAGTGGTTATTGCTTGTGGCCCACGCAGTGTTCCCATTTTACGTTGGCTTAAAAGCGCTTCGGCAGGTCGTACAAAGGTAATTATTTGTGGCCGTCCGCGTGCACCTTTGCACTGGTTCGATCTGGTGATTACTACACCACAGTATCGCTTACCACAGCGGTCTAATGTTTTATCTTTACCTTTGCCTATGGCACGCTTTAAAACGACGCAATTGCAGCAAGCGTTAATGCCCTGGCGTGAACATTTTGCCTTTCAAAAGCAAAACATTGTGGGTGTGTTATTGGGTGGTAATACTTGGCCTTATCGATACGATACCCAACATGCGCATCGTATTGGCAGGTATTTACAGAATACGCCTGGCTATTTCTTAATCACCAGCTCCCGTCGAACGCCAGAATTTGTATTAAAGATTATTCAGTCTTATGTGCAAGATCGGTGTTGGGTGTACGATTGGCGTCAATCTAAAAGCGTGCAATTCTCACCCCGTGCCAATCCTTATCGGGCCATATTGGCAGCCAGTCAACGTTTATTGGTGACCGGTGATAGCGCCATGATGATGGCCGAAGCTAATGCTAGTGCTAAACCTTTTGCCTATTTTCCCTTACCGAAACCGCATTGGTTTTCTTACTTATTACCTGCCACCTGGGCTTTGCGCTGGCAGCGAAATGCAGTGTCGAAGCGTAATGGTTTTTTGGTTCGCCATATCAATAACGCTCTGGCGCATTTGATTGAATGGGGTATGATCACACCGCAGCGTGATTTTGAAGCCTTACATGAACTCATTAATCAACAAGGGCTCAGTCAGTGTATTGAGTTTAACCATCGGACGCGCATTAATGATTCCATAGTTGTTCATAATGACTTAATAACTGCCGCCCACGGTGCGGTGTTACGCTTTTTGCAGTGAGCTTAAGTTAAGCAAAAGATGATCGTTTACTAAGCGTTTTTTTTCTTATTGTTGAAGCTGTCGAAATGGTCGACGCTTCAAGCAGTAAGGATATGGTTATGAATAAACTATCATTATTGAAAGCCTTAGCTCTGTGCTCAATGCTTTCTGTGGTGTCCAATGCCGGTGCTTCTTATCGGGATGTTAATCCTCAAACTTATTATGATTATTTCGTGCACTTAACGGATGACGAAATCGTATTTAACCCTCAATATGGTGATATCAGTTTAGAAGACGCTTACCGCGATGTTCTACCGCGACCAAACCGTGCTTGTGGTATGCGGTTTGAAGATGTGCGTAGTGACTGGCGGATCAACAACGGCCCTTATCGAGGTGGTCCCAATGCAGGTATCGTTATTGTCCATTTGCCAGGCAGGGGTTGTCGGTATAATTCAGTGAAAATTCAGGTGGATGGCCGTATTATTTCTACGCCTAGCAATGCTACCGAGTTTGTTCCTCAGTCGTATATTACCTATTGGGTCGACCGTAATGGGCGTGGTTTTGGCGGTTGTAATGGTGGATGTAGCGGCAGTGGAACCATTATTTTTGGACGCCAATCTACTCAAAGCGAAGTTGAGCTCGAGTTGGGCAAAGCTGACTTGGCTTTGCAACAAGGCCAGTTACTCAAGGCAAAAGATGCAGCGAGCGCGGCACTAGCAGGTATTAGCACCTTAACAGTGGGCGTGAATAACGCAATTCAGCTGCGCCGTATGAGTGATCTGGGTGAGGAGGAAGATAATATACGTGTTGCTGAGGATCTTGCTCTAGCTGACTTATCTAATGCTAAATTGGCATTGGAGCTATGCCATGCAGCATCGGATGAAAACGATGTAACTGCTGCACAAAGCGCTTGCGATAAATCGAAGCGATTACTTTCAGAAGCACAAGGTTTGCTGTCTAGTGTTCAACGTGTAATGCAAGAAGATACACATTAATTTCTTTGGTTTTTTTAGCAAATAGGTAAGCCTGCTTTTACGCAGAGTCACTAATATGGCTCTGCGTTTTTTTATAAACGCTGTGCCGTTAATTCTTCTTGAAATAGTTCAGCACTTAAGTGGTTTTTGGCTAGTTTTAACTGGCGGCGTAGTGTACTTGCAGATTTATTGATGCGTTCCGCCATTTGCTCTTGGTTAATGGATTGGTCCAGGTAGATCTGCTGTAGTAAAAAACCCCATTGCTTGGTCTTTTGGCATTGTTGCATCACTTCGATATGAGATTTAATAATTGATCTCAGTGTGCTTAAAGGGTTCATGTTGAATCCAGGCTTGCTATTGCTTATCAAAGCACATTTAAGTAGTAGGCAATGTTGCAGTTTGTCGCTGCAATGGTAATTTTTAACCGCGTAGGCAACAGCCTTGTAAAATTCCTCTCGGTAGTGAATGACACTTGCTGCATTCTTGTTATGGTGGTGTAGCTGAAACAAGGTTTCGATCAATTGTTTCTTTAAGAGTTGATTTCGATATGTTAAATAATGACGCGACCAATGTGCATTGCTAGTCTTTACTATGGTAAAACCTAAGCATAGCTGTTGATACTGAATGGAAAGGCAGAGGAGGTTCGGGTTTTGGTTTTCTTGGTTTTCTTGGTTTTCTTGGTTTTCTTGGTTTTCCTGGGTTGATTGCGCTGAAGGGAAAGCTACCGTATCCATACCCAGTGTGATGTCTTGATGCTGAGAATTTACAGCGAGTAAATGCAAGGCTGAGGTAATAATTCCCTCTTGCTGATTGATATGTTTAATAAGAGCATGGCCCACTTGTTTACGTGATATGCCGGCAGCATTTCCGAAATGATATTGTGTGGTCGTTTTGCAAATTGAGCTGTTATCGGCACAAGAGTGGCGACTTAGTGGGAAATCCTTTGGTTTAACTAGTGCATCCTTTCTTTGGGTGGTTTGACATTTCTTGGTCATCATATGATTCCATGCTCTGTTGTTGTCTTTAGTAATGCTCCTGTGCAGCTTACTACTTATAATGTAAGCACTTTGTATAACAGTAAAATACTGTTTTTATATTGTTAGTTAAATTTAGGCATGTGGTATTGTTGGCGATACTCGGTGCCATTTCATTTTATGTTTAATGACGTCTATTGCTTACCCGCTATTGTTAGTACATTTGACTTTCGTTGCTGTAATAACGATAAAGGCCCAGCATGAGCTGAGCCTTTGTGTTGTGTTTTTAAGCTTATGTTATTAAGCGGCTTTCTCTGGATAGTGCATATGCACATCTTGTTGCGGATACGGAATAGAGCAACCCGCTTTTTCTAATTCGAACTTTAAGCTTTCGAGTAAATCGGCACGTACGGTCCAGTAATCTTCTTTGTTGACCCATGGGCGTACGGCGAAATTGACACTGCTGTCAGCTAGCTCCATTAACAGCACAACCGGTGCTGGATCCGATAAAACCTGCTCGTGTGCACTGATGACTCGGTTCATCACTTCTTGCGCAACTTTTAGATCGTCGTCGTAACCAACACCGATCATCATATCGATGCGTCGGGTATCCATGGCGGTGAAGTTGGTGATGGTGCCACCAGTAATTTGGCCATTAGGAATGATGATCTTGCGGTTATCGGGTGTGTATAAGGTGGTATGGAACAAGCGTACCTGACGCACGGTACCACTGGTGCCAGCTACTTCGACAAAATCACCTTCGGTGAAGGGGCGTAAGCCCACGATCATCACGCCTGAGGCCAGATTGCCCAAAGAATCTTTCAACGCTAAGCCGATGGCTAAACCTGCGGCACCGACAACGGCTAAGAAAGAGGTGGTTTCGACCCCAATGGCGTCGAGAGCAGCAATGATCACAGCGGCCATTAAGGCCATGTAAACAATATTGCCGATAAATGAAGTGAGCAAGCCATCGAGGTCGCGTGCTTTGAGCAAGCGAACCACCATATTGCTCACACGGCGACTGATCCATGAACCAATCACAAAAATAATGATGGCTAAAATAATGCGCACACCCCAGGTTTGCATCATGGTGTGCCAGTATTGCCAATCGATATTCGAGAAGAAGCTGTCCATTAAAACCCTCCAGAACAAAGCGGATTGTTGTTGTGCTCCTGCACTAAAAAGTGAGCAGGCTTGCTTGTTACAGGCGCGCTTAGTTTAGAGAGTTTTTGTGTTTTAGGAATATTCGTTAAGCAATGATGAGGGCATTGATAAAGCCACAGCTTATGGAATCTTGCAGCTAACCGCTTTAAATAAGCTTAACTTAGTAAGGAAATAGCTAAGAAAACAATGGGTTCTTGTGGCGGTTCACGGTGGTGAACTGCCACAAGCTTTAACAAGGCTGGTACCGCAAAGCACTCGCTTTAGCTGATGTCTTGGCCGTGAACCAGCTTTTGTTCCATTTGATCAGCCAGAGGGCCCATGCGGTTAACGATGAAATCCAGTTCGGTGGTATCGAGTGTGCGGTAATCGATGTTCTCGCACAGTTTGATATAGGGCGTGCCATCCATATCGCCCACCGCAAGGTAGCCAATGCGTAAATGCAGATTAATGCGCAGGCATTTTTCTGCTTCTAAGTTACCCAAAGGCGCAATGGGTGACTCAATACGCAAGTAGCGTCGGCCATTGCGATCTTCCAGTTCGGCCATGAACACGCTTTGATGGCGGCCATCTTCGAACTTAAGTTCGATCGCTAAGACAAAAGGTTCATCGTGCACAACATTGTAGTGTTGGCACACATGTTCGCGAATCTCGCTGAAGGTTTCCATATTATTTCGCCTGTAAACGAACCGCGCCATCTAAACGAATGGTGCTGCCGTTGAGGTATGCATTCTCAATAATATGTGCAGCTAAATCGGCAAACTCGGCCGATTTACCCAAGCGTTGAGGGAAGGGAATGCTGGCACCCAACGATTCTTGCACTGCCGGCGGCATTTCGTCCACCATGGGGGTATGGAAAATGCCGGGCGCAATGGTCATTACACGAATGCCGAAACGGGTGAACTCGCGCGCCAGCGGCAAGGTCATGCCTACCAAGCCTGCTTTAGAGGCCGAGTATGCCGCTTGGCCCACTTGGCCTTCGTAGGCCGCCACGCTGGCGGTGTTGATGATGACACCGCGCTCGCCGTCGGCATTGGGCTCATTGTTTTGCATGACCGCTGCGGCTTCTTTGGCCATGTTGAAGCTACCGACCAGATTAATTTGTACGGTGGTGGCAAAGCGACCCAAAGGCATGGGGGCTTCACGACCCAACGCACGACCAGCGCCCAGTACCCCGGCGCAGTTAATGGCTGCGTTAATACCGTCAGAAAACTCAGCTGCTTTGGCCAGAGCGGCACGTACGGCTTGTTCATCGGTGACATCTACAGCCAAAAACTGTGCGTTGTCGCCCAGTTCGGCCAAAGCGGCTTCGGCTTTGTCGGCGTTCACATCAAATAAAGTGACTTTACCGCCGGCGGCAACTAAGCGTCTCGCCACGGCCAAGCCCAGGCCAGAGACGCCACCGGTGATGACCGCTTTAGATTGACTGAGATCCATAACATCTACCTTCTTTGTTCGATTGCTGTGCCGCAGCGCCAGATGATGACGCTTGCATCGGAATGATTATGAGCAGCAGGATTTGCTGACCCCGATTTGTATCATTTATGTGCACGCTACACATGGCCTTGGATGTTTAGGTCATGTGTTTTAAGCACGATCAGCTTTTAACAATGGGTGTCAGTTTGAGCCCTTCAAGGGTTGGTGTGGGGTTTTCCTTGGTGAGCGCCCGAATTGGATGCGGGTGCGGCGGTCAGGACGCAGCTTTTAATGAGCGGAGCCAGAGTAGGATCATACAGACCGAGTGTGGAATGGCCATGGGAAAGTGCTTGAGGAAGGTGAGCTACCGGCTCAGCCAGCCGAGCAACGGTGGCTCGGCTGGGTGTCGAAATCGCTTGGTGGTGGGCTCTTGGAGAGCCCTTGGCGTGCAGCGTTTAGCTCATGCGCGCCTTAACAATGGCACTGCCCGCGCGGCTTTGATTGCGACGGTCGAGCAGGTCGGAAATATGCTGACCCACCAACGCCAGTTTTTCTAGATCGATGCCGGTGTTTAAACCTAAGCCGTGCAGCATGTAGACCACGTCTTCGGTGGCTACATTGCCAGTGGCCCCTTTGGCATACGGGCAGCCGCCCAAACCGGCCACAGAGGCATCGATCACCCGCACGCCCTCTTCCAGGCAGGTTAATAAATTGGCCATGGCCTGGCCGTAGGTGTCGTGGAAGTGAGCGCCTAAGCGCGCAATGGGAACTTCGCTCGCCACGGCTTTGATCATGGCGCGCGCTTTGGCTGGTGTGCCTACACCGATGGTGTCGCCTAAGGAAATCTCGTCACAGCCAATCTCGTGTAAACGACGTGCGACCCGTACTACTTCGCTGACGGGTACGTCTTTTTGATACGGGCAACCCAAAACGCAGGAAATATAACCGCGCACCCACAGGCCGTGTTCGCGGGCCATACCCATGACCGCCTCAATACGGGCCAGGGAGTCGTCGATGCTGCAATTGATATTGCGTTGATTAAAGGCCTCGGAAGCGGCGGTGAACACGGCGATGGCTTTCACATTGACCGACAGGGCACGCTCTAAACCGCGCACATTGGGCACCAGTACCGGATACGACACATCATCGCGCTGTTCTAACAAGGGAAACAGCTCGTCGGCGTCGGCCAGTTGGGGAATCCACTTAGGACTCACAAAACTGGTGGCTTCCACCACTTTTAAGCCGCTTTCTACCAGGCGTTGAATCAAGTCCAGTTTAATTTTTAGCTGCACCAAACGCGGCTCATCTTGTAAGCCGTCGCGTGGGCCCACTTCCACCATTTTGACGAAGTCGTCGCTGGCGGGGCTGTGCGTGTTTGTGTTCATGGGTTCTCCTTGGCGCGCTGGCACACCGTGTTTGCTTTGGTGCGCGCTTTATTCGCCGTCTTCCAATTCGATGAGCAGGGCGTCGGCTTCCACTTGGTCACCGGCTTGGTGGCGAATGGCCTTTACTTTGCCCGCGCTGGGTGCGCGCAGCGTGATTTCCATTTTCATGGCTTCCATCACGAGCAGCGCTTGATCGGCCTCAACGCTATCGCCTTCGGCCACGTTCACGGCGATGATTTTGCCGGGCATGGGGGCGACTAAGCTGCCTGCGTGTTGTTCTTGCTGACCTTGCGCCTCGTGGGTGCTGCGCCAGTGGTAAGCCCATTGGCGGCCGGCCACAGTCAGGCTCAGTGCATGACCGTGATGGTTCACAGTGGCGCGACGGCCGATGCCATCGATACGTACGCTTAAGTGCTGGCCCGTCAGGCGCGCATCTTGGATCTGCCATTGTTGATCGCCATGGCTCAACAGCCAGATATCGCCTTGTTTCAATACGCTTAAGTCGATGCTTTGCTCGCCATCGTCTAAGCGCCAGCTGCGTTTCATCATGCCGCTGTTCGACCAGCCTTCGCGGCTGTGCCATGGGTCGGTGATGGTTTGCTGTTGCTCGTACGCCAAGCGCGTTGCTGCGGCCAGCACCATGGCTAATTCACGGCTTTGGTCGTCGACAGCCAGTAGATCGTCTAGGTGTTGGTCGATATAGGTGGTGTGGATATCGCCATTGCGGAACAACGGTAGTTGAATCAGGCTGCTGAGGAAATCCAAATTGGTTTTCGGGCCTAATACAAAGGTATTGGCTAAGGCTTCAGCCATATTGGCCAGGGCAGCTTCGCGGTTATCGCCCCAGGCGATCAACTTTGCGATCATCGGATCGTAATGCACGGTCACGCTGTCACCTTCGTCCACACCGGTATCGACGCGAGTGTTGGCCACATGGCGTGGTAATACCAAGCGCTCTAAGCGTCCGGTAGATGGCAAGAAGCCAGTGGCTGGATCTTCGGCATACAGGCGTAATTCCACCGCATGGCCTTGGCGCTGTAGCTGCTCTTGGCTCAGCGGCAGCGCTTCGCCTGCGGCCACGCGCAGCTGCCATTCCACTAAATCTTGGCCGGTTATCAGCTCGGTAACCGGGTGCTCTACCTGTAGACGAGTGTTCATTTCCATGAAGAAGAATTCTTCGCCTTGGACGATAAACTCCACCGTGCCGGCACCCACGTAGTCCACCGCTTTGGCGGCGGCCACAGCGGCTTCGCCCATGGCTTGGCGCATGGCGTCGGTAATAGCCGGTGACGGTGTTTCTTCAATCACTTTTTGATAGCGGCGCTGGCTGGAGCAATCGCGCTCGAACAGATGCACCACATTGCCGTGGTGATCGCCGAAGATCTGGAATTCGACGTGGCGGGGTTCCACCAAGAAGCGTTCGAGAATCACGTGGTCGTCGCCAAAGGCGCTGGCCGCTTCACGGCGGGCCGAGGCGAGGGCATCGTCGAACTCGTCGGCGTTGTTGACCACGCGCATACCTTTACCGCCACCACCGGCCGAGGCTTTAATCAGCAGCGGAAAACCCACCTCTTGGGCAGCTTGCTTCAGGCTGGCTGTGTCTTGTTGTGCGCCGTCGTAGCCGGGTACGCAGGGCACGTCGGCGGCGCGCATGGTGATTTTCGCTTCGGCCTTCGAGCCCATTTTGTCGATGGTGCTGGCACTGGGGCCAATGAAGGTGATTCCAGCTTCCTGGGCCTTGCGCGCAAACTCGGTATTTTCTGATAAGAAACCGTAACCGGGATGAATGGCTTGAGCACCGGTTTGTTGCGCCGCTTGAATGATGCGCTCTTGTTGTAAATAAGAAGCGCTGGGAGCCGCTTCGCCCACATGAATGGCTTCGTCGGCCAAGCGGACATGGCGCGCGTTTTGATCGGCATCGGAATACACTGCCACGGTGGCAATGCCTAAGCGGCGGCAGGTGCGAATCACACGACAGGCAATCTCGCCACGGTTGGCAATGAGGACCTTATGAATGGGGCGAATTGCCTGACTTGATTGTTGCTTCTCGGCCATGAGTGTTCCCATTTCTCATTCTGGATCAAGCAACGCTGTGCTTCATCCTTTGTTTATCGTCTGAACCGGGGCGTGGCCCGTGTGGGCTTTGGCTTGGGTTCAGCATGTAACGATTCGGTGTGCGGCAGGTGCAGGTGTTATTCACGCCAGGCCGGTTTTTCTTTGTTTAAGAAGGCTTGTAAGCCTGCTTGGCCTTCGGCACCTACACGTAAACGCGCAATCCAGGCGGCGGTTTGTTGGTCTTCCGTCTCGGGATTTTGGCCATCGAAATGGCTGACCGTTTGAATTAACTGCTTCGCTTCGGCTACAGCCTGGGGTGCGGCGCTGAGGATTAAACGCACGGTTTTCTCTAAGGCGGTGTCGAGTTCGTCGGCGCAGGTCAGCTGATTGGCCAAACCCAAACGCAGCGCCTCGGCACCTTTGAAACGACGGCCGGTAACCGATAAGGCGCGCGCTTGGCCGCTGCCCACTTTGGCCACCACATAAGGTGAGATCACCGCCGGAATTAATCCTAAATGCACTTCGGTTAAGCCAAATACGGCTTCTTCAGCCGCAATCACCACATCGCAGCACGACACAATACCCATGCCACCGCCTAAAGCCGCACCTTGAACTCGGGCCACGGTGGCCTGGGGCAGCGTGTCTAAACGGCGCAACATATGGGCTAAGGCCAGAGCATCGGCTTCGTTATCGGCCTCGCTGGCTTGGGCCATGCGGCGCATCCAGTTGAGATCGGCGCCAGCCGAGAATGACGCGCCTGCACCGCGAATCACCACCACACGAATGCTGCTGTCGGCGGCAATTTCGTCTAAGGCCGTATGCAATTCGCCGATTAATTGATCGTCGAAAGCATTGTGTAGCTCGGGGCGGTTAAAGGTGATGGTGACCACCGCCGCGTCGCGACTTATGCGAATGGGGTCGGGTGTTGTATTCATTATTGGCGGACTCCGTCCTGGCGTGCTGGTGTACTCACACCAGCATTGGCAATCTCGAAAAGCTTAGCGGTAATGGCTTGGCTGGGGCCTGTCTATTAAGCGGGCCCGTCTTTTGCCTGCGCATGAATTACATGCGGAACACGCCAAAGCGCTCGTCTTCCAGCGGTGCATGGCGTGAGGCGGCCAAAGCTAAACCTAAAGTACGACGCGTATCGAGTGGATCAATGACGCCGTCGTCCCACATGCGGGCACTGGCGTAGTAAGGGTGACCTTGGTTTTCGTATTGATCGCGGATACCCGCTTTGAATTGCTCTTCCTCGGCCTCGGGCCATTCGCCACCTTTGGCTTCGATACCGTCACGACGTACGATCGACAACACGGTGGCTGCTTGTTCGCCACCCATCACCGAGATGCGTGCGTTGGGCCACATCCACAGCATGCGCGGTTGATAGGCGCGACCACACATGGCGTAGTTACCGGCGCCAAAGGAACCACCAATCACCACGGTGAATTTAGGCACGCGGGAACAAGCCACGGCGGTGACCATTTTCGCGCCGTCGCGGGCGATGCCGCTGCTTTCGTATTTGCGCCCCACCATAAAGCCGGTAATATTCTGCAAGAACACCAGCGGAATGCCGCGCTGGTTACACAGCTCAATAAAGTGCGCGCCTTTTTGAGCCGACTCGGAGAACAAAATGCCATTGTTGGCCACGATGCCCACGGGGAAACCCCAGATATGGGCAAAGCCGGTCACCAAGGTTTTGCCGTAGCGCGCTTTGAATTCTTGGAAGTCGGAGCCGTCGACAATGCGGGCGATGATTTCACGTACATCGTAGGGATAGCGCGTATCACTGGGCACAATGCCGTAGATTTCTTCGGGCTTGTGCTCGGGCTCGCGTACTGCTTGCTGTTGCAGCCAGCTGTCGTCGCTGCGCGCCAAGTGACGCACACAATCGCGAGCCATGGCCAAGGCGTGGTGGTCGTCTTCGGCAAAGTGGTCGGCCACACCCGAGGTGGTGGTGTGCACTTCAGCGCCACCCAGGGTTTCGGCGTCGACTACTTCACCGGTGGCCGCTTTCACCAACGGTGGGCCACCTAAGAAAATGGTGCCTTGCTCTTTAACGATGATGGATTCATCACACATGGCCGGTACATAAGCGCCGCCGGCGGTGCAGGAGCCCATGACCACGGCGATCTGCGGAATATTGCGCGCCGACATGCGTGCCTGGTTGTAGAAAATACGACCAAAGTGCTCACGATCGGGGAATACCTCGTCTTGCATGGGCAAGAACGCGCCGCCGGAATCCACCAAATAAATACAGGGCAGGTGGTTTTCTAAGGCCACCTCTTGTGCCCGTAAGTGCTTCTTCACCGTCATGGGGAAGTAGGTGCCGCCTTTGACGGTGGCATCGTTAGCCACAATCATCACTTCTTGACCGTGTACTCGGCCAATGCCTGCAATCACACCGGCGGCGGGGGCTTGGTCTTTGTACATGCCATGGGCGGCGATGGGCGCTAATTCTAAGAAGGGGCTGCCGTCGTCTAATAAGGTGCGAATACGCTCGCGGGGCAGAAGTTTGCCGCGTGCTTCGTGCTTGGCTCGAGCTGCTTCACCACCGCCTTGGGCGGTTTTGGCCATGACTTGGCGTAAATCGTCCACCAGGCCTTGCATGTGCTCGGCATTGCGGCGGTAGTCCTCTCCCTGGGGGTCGATGCGTGAGCTGATCCTGGGCATATTCAAACCTTATTCTTCAAAATACGATGACGACCCGTTAGCGATAACAAACTGTGGATAACTACAGACGGTCGCTGGGCCGGATTTTTGCTCGGTGTGGAATGGCGGCAAGCGCGGCCGCCATTCGCTACGAAGCGACTTTAGTGCTGCTGAATTAGGGCAGTTCTAAAGCGATAGCGGTGGCTTCGCCGCCGCCAATGCACAATGAAGCAATACCGCGTTTCAGGCCGCGTTGTTGTAGTGCGTACAACAGGGTAACGATCAAACGCGCACCGCTGGCACCAATGGGGTGGCCCAATGCACAAGCACCGCCGTTCACGTTGACTTTATCGTGATCAATGTTCAGCTCGCGCATGGCAGCCATGGTAACCACAGCAAAGGCTTCGTTGATTTCAAACAGGTCAACGTCGTCTACGCTCCAGCCCGTTTTTTCCAGCAGTTTGCTGATGGCTCCCACCGGAGCGGTGGTGAACCACTCGGGTTCTTGGGAGTGGGTGGTGTGGGCAACCACGGTGGCCAGCGGTTGAATATTTTGTGCTTCGGCATCGCTGGCACGCATCAAAATACAGGCCGCTGCGCCGTCGGAGATTTTCGATGAGCTGGCCGCAGTGACCGTGCCGTCTTTTTTGAAGGCCGCGCGCAGTGCGGGAATTTTTTCCACATTACAGCGTGCTGGCTCTTCGTCTTGGCTGACGATATTTTCGCCTTTGCGGGTTTTCACGGTAACCGGGGTGATTTCGGCTTCAAAGGTGTTGTTAGCAACCGCGTTTTGAGCACGCTCCACACTGGCAATGGAGAACTGATCTTGTTCTTCACGGGTGAAGGTGTATTTATCGGCGCATAGCTCACCGAACTGACCCATCATCTGCTTATCGTAAGGATTTTGCAGGCCATCTAAGAACATATGATCCAGCACTTCGCCGTGACCCATGCGGTAACCACCGCGTGCTTTGGGCAGCAGGTAAGGTGCGTTGGTCATGGATTCCATACCACCGGCCACAATGGCGTCGGCGCTGCCAGCTTTCAGCAGATCGTGGGCCATCATCACGCTTTTCATGCCTGAACCACACACTTTATTAATGGTGGTGCAGCCAGCGCTTAACGGCAGCTCGGCGGCTAATGCGGCTTGGCGAGCGGGCGCTTGACCTAAGCCTGCGGGCAATACACAACCCATGATGACTTCGCTGATGGCGTTGCCTTCGAGGCCACTTTGTTGCATGGCACCGGTGATGGCGGCTGCGCCCAGTTGCGGTGTTTCGACACCGTTGAATTGGCCTTGAAAAGAACCGATGGCGGTGCGTTTGGCGCCAACGATAACGATGCGGTCATTGCTCATGTGCAGTCTCTCGCCTACGTGTTTCCGCATTGCAATAAAGCAGTGCTGGAGGTTGAACGGGCAGCCAGCCCCGTGCGCTGATTGCGAAGTGACAGGGCACAGCTGGCAGCCTGGGAATATGCATTGAGGCAGCACGAAACCGCTGCCTGCTTGTGTTAACTATAGGCACACAATATGGGGTGTGCCTTTGTCATTCGAAAGTCCTATTTCAACGCCGCGTTGCTGAAAACGCGGTGCGTTGTGTTCGCGCCAACGCTGGGCGGTGGGCGAAAGTCCTGGCGCTCATTATTTCCACGCTTGCTAGGAAGCTAATGAGCGCTGCGTCTATGTCGACTTAGTATTTATCGCTGGTGATCAACTCGCGGCCGATCAGCATGCGACGAATTTCATTGGTGCCTGCACCAATTTCGTACAGCTTGGCGTCGCGTAATAAACGGCCCACAGGGTATTCGTTGATATAACCGTTACCGCCTAGTGCCTGAATCGCCTCTAAGCTCACTTGAACTGCGTTACGCGAGGCATTGAGCAAGCAAGCGGCTGCATCGATGCGCGATTTACGACCGGCGTCGAAATCTTCAGCAATGCGATAAGCAAAGGCGCGAGAGGTTTGCAGTGCGGTGTACATATCGGCAACTTTGGCCTGCATGACACCGAAATCGCCGATACGGCGGTCGAATTGCTTGCGTTCGCGCACATAGGGCAGCGTGATTTCAACAGCGGCTTGCATTAAGCCCAAGGGGCCACCGCTGAGTACCATGCGCTCGGTGTCCAGGCCGCTCATCAAGACTTTCACGCCTTGGTTGACTTCGCCCACGACATTTTCTTCGGGAATTTCGCAGTTTTCGAACACCAGTTCGCAGGTGTTAGAGCCGCGCATGCCCAGTTTGTCGAGCTTTTGCGCGGTGGAGAAACCGGGCATGCCTTTTTCAATAATGAAGGCAGTCATGCAACGTGAACCGGCGTCTTTATCGGCGGTACGCATGTACACCAGCAGCACGTCGGCTTCGGGGCCATTGGTGATCCACATTTTATTGCCATTGGCGATCCAACGGCCATCTTTGAACTCGGCACGGCAACTCATGCTGCCTACCACATCGGAACCAGCACCCGGCTCAGACATGGCCAAAGCGCCCACCCATTCGCCACTGCACAACTTGGGCAGATATTTTTGGCGTTGGGCGTCGCTACCGTTGCGGAACAGGTTATCCATGCACAAATTGGAATTGGCACCGTAAGACAAACCCACCGAACCTGAAGCGCGGGAGATTTCTTCCATCGCCACCAAGTGGGCTAAATAACCCATCTCAGAGCCGCCGTATTCGGCGCTGACACTCATGCCCAACAAGCCTAGTTCGCCTAATTTAGGCCACAGATCTTGGGGGAACTCGTTGTTTTCGTCGATAGCTGCCGCGCGCGGTGCGATTTCTTGTTCTGCGAATTTACGAACCGTGTCACGCAGCAGTTCTAGGTCTTCATTTAAGGGAATGGCGATGGCCATTGTTCACTCCTTGAGCTCACTTCCGTCTACCGCACCGCGAACCGGAAGCGCGGGCAATGAGTCGGTGTTGACGATTACAAAAGCGATTGCCCTGCCAGAGCCTTTAAGTTATCCGTCTTGGGGTAACTTGCTGATACGGCTCGTTGATTGTGGTTTGGCGAATCGAGCAGGTGATGGTGCCTGAGTTCTACTGACCACGATGTGAAGTCACAACACGGCGACCTCGCTGGATCAGAGATAAAGAAGCGGCCTTGCGGCCGCTTCTTGGTATCCACTAAAAATTAGTGGTTGCCGCGTTCGCGACCAGGGAAGCGGTGCGCGCGTCCCATGAACGGTAGCTTGAGCTGGCCGATGGCGCGGATGCGTTCTTCCGCCATGCGATCGGCTGCTTTCCAGGAAGGAATGCCGTCACGGTCGGCAATCTGGAAGATCTTGCTCACATTGTAGTAAATGGTGCGCATCATGCGGGTGGCACGTTCTTTATTGTAGCCTTCGAATTCGATGGATACGTTCATCAGGCCGCCAGCGTTAACCGCGTAATCGGGGGCGTAGATGAGGCCACGATTTTCCAGCTCGTCACCGCACTCGTCGTTGGCCAGCTGGTTGTTTGATGCGCCACAGATAATTTTGAACTTAAATTGTGGCAGGGTGTTTTCGTTCACCACGGCGCCTAAAGCGCAGGGGCTGAACACATCGGCGTCGACTTGGTAGATGTCGTCGGCAGAAACCGCTTCACAACCCAGCTCAACACAACGATCCACGGATTCTTGGTTAATGTCGGTAACGAAGACTTTGGCGTTTTCGTTGCGCAGCAATTTAACCAGTTCGTAGCCCACGTGGCCCAAACCTTGAACAGCGTAGCTGTAACGGCCCACTTCTTCGTCGCCAAACTTACGTTGCAAGCTGGCTTTAATGCCTTGCAGGGTGCCGTAAGCGGTAAAGGGTGAGGGATCGCCGCTACCGCCGTGAACTTGGTGTACGCCCACAACATTGTCGGTTTCTTGGAATACGTATTCCATGTCGTTGACATCGATGCCTACGTCTTCGGCAGTGATGTAACGGCCGTTTAAGGACTCGATAAAGCGACCCAAAGCGCGGAATAAGGCTTCAGATTTATCTTTGGAGGGATCACCGATGATGACAGACTTGCCGCCGCCTAAGTTCAGGCCAGCAACCGCTGCTTTGTAGGTCATACCCCGAGAGAGACGCAGCACATCGTTCAGTGCTTCCTCTTCAGTGGCGTAAGGCCACATGCGCAAGCCGCCGAGAGCGGGACCGAGGGTGGTGTTGTGGATCGCGATGATGGCTTTTAAGCCAGCACTCTTGTTATGACAAAACACCACTTGCTCATGTTCGGAAGCATGGATCGTCTCGAACAGGTTCATGGAATTCCTCCAAAGGGGGTAGGGCAGCACGATTAGTGCGGCTGCCAGGTTGATGACAATGCCGGAAACGAATAAACACGCAGTTATGAGTCTTAGTCGATCACCCGCAAAATAGCTTGCAGGCTGCGTTGAATAACCGTTGCCATAAAATATAGAAACGCAGACAACACGCTTGAAAATGCCCGAAAACCACCAATCCGTGGACAGCTCGGAGCGCACCCTAAAGCGCGTTGTGTTGTGCGGCAAGCTCCCTTCAAGCCCGCCACGAAGCCGCTCATTTTAACGGAAACCCATAGTGGGGCGCGACGTTTGCGAGAAAGCGGCAGCGCGCCAGAGCGAAAAAATGCTCTCAGTCAGAATCTGGCCAGAAGTGTTTTCTGCTGGGGCTGTATTAAAAAGTTTTTTTCACTATTAACAGCCGTGGTTTTGGTGGGGAGAGGGCTTAGAACATTGTTGCGTCAATGAACATTCACTACCAACGGCTGATTTACACCAGCAAACGGCGTGTCCCTCTACCGCTTAGTGAAGCACCCATGCGGCATTAATTCGGACAAAACTGGTGTTATTTAATTTCCCGCTTGCCGGTCTGTTATATGAATGTTGAATCTTAAACGACCCCAATTGTGTCTTCAGAGCCTTGATTGGTAACGTTTTTGTCTGAGACTTAACGATTTTATTGCCAGCGTTATTCCAGATTGTTTAGTGATTTGCGGCCTGATTGGCCTCAGAAGTGTTGTCAAATCAAGTTTTTGCGGCGCCGCGCTTTCTACACTGATCGGTGTGCATTGTTGCTGCGGCCAAAGCTGCTGAAAACGAGACCAATAGATAAGTAACTGAGAAACATTTGCAAAAAAGTACAAATGACCGATTTAAGAAAAAATGCACTGAATTTATTGACCCATTTTGAAATTGACGTTATAGTCTATTGCAACTTCAGGTTGTAGCTACTTCGCTTTTAGCAGGGGTAATTAGCCGGTTACAACGCTGATAAAAGCCTGGTCCGCAATCGGTCGCAAGGGGACTCGCAAGAGATGGCAGGCCGGTTGTGATGGTGAAACAGGATGTTGCGTGGTCACATGGACGTGACGCTTTTCTTCCAGCAAGTACGGGCTTTTAAACGCATTTAGCAAACATTAGCATTCACAGTTTTCAAGTTTACTGCCGACGGAATGGCGGTTAGGACGACGGGCACACATGGTTGTGAACTTGCCCAGATACCAGGGAAATGTGAAGGTGTTCTCTCAGGAGAGATCCTGACTCAGGAATGAGTGCCAGGAGGCAACGAGCACAGGGATGTGCGAACCTTACCCACGGAAGCCTGTAGTATTCTTACGCTAAAGATATTGCTTCCGCTGGAGTCCGTATGTTCAGGATTCCACTATTGCTTGCCGCAACGGGCTTGCCGTAAGGGCTCATTAGAACAAGTCATAAGTTACGGCGACGCGGAATAGGGCGACTAACACCTGCAGGTCACCAGCAGCCTGCGGCGCACGGACAAAAAACTATGACGTTACAAGTTCTGCCAAAAGATAACCTTTCTCCGGATACCGACTGGCTCATCAAATCCGTATATCGCATGTTGCGGCCAGTGGTTCGTCTCCTCATTAATCGTATTACCTATGATGCTCTGCTCGATGTAGTGCGGCGTATCTATGTTGACGAGTGCAGCAAAATTTTGGCTCAAGAAATGGGCTCGTCTAACGAGCGCCAAGGCAAAGTGACTTTGTCTTCCTTGGCGTTGCGCACGGGTATGGACAGTCGCATGATCAACAAACTGATGGCGACCCAACCGAGTTATGCGCCCGAAGAACTGTCACGTGAGGCTGCTATTTTAGCCAGATGGGCCAGCGATCCTTTATATGTTGATCCTGAAAATAATCTGCCTAAAGATCTCATTATTTACGGCCATGGCCCGACATTTCAGGGTTTGGTGACCCGCGCGGCGGGGCGTAATGTGACAGTCAATACTGTTTTAGATCGTTTGTTAGAAGGCGGTAATGTGGAAATGATCGATGAATTCCACGTACGCCTGACGAATCGCTTCTTCTCGCTGGGTTCTAAAAACGAGAAGCCCCTGATTGAGGTGGGGAGTAAAGCGGTTGGTCGATTAGTAAATACAATTCAGCACAATGTTTCTCATTGTGCGCTGGAACCCGATGAAAAATGGTTCCAGCAAGCGCGTTTTTCTTATTCTATTCCAGTAGAAGCTCTACCCGTTTATCGTCAGGCTGTGCGAGATAGCCTGGAGAAAGCCATGTCTGAGGTAGAGGCGGTTATTGATACTTTTGACAGTGCCAACAGCCAAGGCGACTTAATTACCGCAGGTGTCGGGGCCTACTACTGGGAAGATAGCGATCATCCATAAACAATTAAATAGACGGAGATGGCCATGCGCATTGTTGAACGTGAAGGTACGGGGATCGGTTCCGTTCTGTGCTGCTCTTTAAAAGCATCAGTTCTGGCTCTGGCAATGACGACTCTGGGGACGCAAAGTGCCCAGGCTACCAATGTAACCGTGGCGGTGGATGGCTGCGATAGTATTTCCGTAGGTGCGGCTCTGGGAAGTGATTTATACGTAGGAAGCGCACCGATTGAATCGGCCTATGCAATGGTCGGTCTGAGTTTATTTGGCGACGATACCAATGGTGCAGGCGAGGGCACCGGCGGCGAAGACACAAATTCAGCAGGTGAAGGCACCGGTGAATCCACCAACTCGGCGGGTGAAGGCACGGGTGATGCAACGAATTCGGCAGGTGAGGGCACTGGTGCCCCCGAGCCCGATTATTCAGCCACCGATAACAACTATTGGGGCTGGGCTGAGATTTCCATCAATACCACAACGGATCTCGCCGATATCATTATTCATGAACAAACCGGCGAAACACTGACCGAATATCAGGTTTTTGCAGACATCGCCGTTTCCGGTCTTGCATCAGGGAATGGATGTGGCTGGAACTAGCGATCCTCGCCAGGCCCTATGAGGCCTGTTCACCCGCCCCGATGATCGGGGCGGGGATTTTTTACGAAGTTCAGCACTTCGTGACAAGGATGCAGATTTCAATGCACGGCAGCTTCGGCTGCCGTGCTGCTATCGATGGAGGTGTGCGATGTCGCGTGAACGACTATTGATTCATCTACGCCCTTGGTGCCATGCGCTCTTGCTGAGTATTCCTCTGCTCATGTATTCCAGTGCCCAGGCGATGCAATATGTGCCTGCCGCCCTGGCTGCCGCAATTCCTCTGGTGGTGATGTTTGTTTTATTGCCACTCATTGATGCTTTAATTGGGCGCGAATCCATTAACTTGCCCGAGTACCAGTTTACTTGGCTAGAGCGTCGCTTATTGCCCTTACTTTGCCTGCCGGCGCAAGCGGCAATGTTATGGTGGGGTATTCCCTTCGGTATCGATTTGCCATTACCTGCGGCTATCTTGTGGTTTACTTCCATGGGCGTGATCGGCGGTATTGTTGCTATTAACGTGGCACACGAATTGATTCATCGGCGAAGCAGGCTGGATCGCATAGCCGGTGGCTTGCTGCTGAGTTTGGTGAATTACTCGGGCTTTAAGGTAGAGCATTTACGTAGTCATCATCTTTATGTGGCCACGCCCAAAGACGCCTCTACAGCACATTTGAACCAGTCGGCCTACCATTTCGTACTCACTTCTTTATGGCGTAATCCACAGCGTGCCTGGCAATTAGAAGCAGCCAGACTGCAGCGGCAAGGCTTGTCGAGCTGGCATTGGCAAAACGAGCTGCTGTGGTGGCATGGTGTGAGTGTGATATTGGCGCTGATTGCGCTCGGGCTTTGGGGAGCCTTTGGTTTGTTAGCGTTTGTGATGCAAGGTGTTTTGGCAGCAGCCACGTTGGAAGTGATTAACTATGTGGAGCACTACGGCTTAATGCGGCAAAAAATTGATGGCCGTTACGAAGCACCTAACGAACATCACTCGTGGAATTCCGACTACTTTTTAAGTAACGCCATTTTGCTGCAGCTGCAGCGCCATGCCGATCACCACGCTCACCCTTTGCGTAGTTTTCCTTATCTTCGGCACCGTGATTCCGCCCCACAATTGCCTTTGGGTTATGCGGCGATGTTTGTCTTGGCTTTGCTGCCACCACTGTGGCGCCAAGTGATGAATCCACGGGTAAAAGAATATGCAGTAAATTTACATTCAAGTGTTGACAAAACTGCGTTAGAAGTGAATAATGCTCCTCCTTCGCGCCCGTAGCTCAGCTGGATAGAGTACCTGGCTACGAACCAGGCGGTCGGAGGTTCGAATCCTTCCGGGCGCGCCATGTTTCAGTAAAAAAGACTCTCAACGGTGAGAGTCTTTTTTCATTTTAAAATAGAAGCGAGCTCCACCTTTCTGGTTTTGATCGTGATTTCTGGTTCACCCAGAATATTCAATACG
>JAKSCJ010000098.1 GCA_022360675.1 Lysobacterales bacterium | reverse complement strand
TTTGGCCATATGTGGGAGCTATATGCACTGTGGACGCTGGCACCGCTGATCTTTCTGTTATGGATTGATTCCACGGGCCAAGCCTGGGGTTTTACGCCCGCGCATGCCTCGTTATTGTCATTTTTGTTTATCGGCGCGGGTAGTTTAGGCTGTGTGTTGGGCGGTTATGCCTCGCGCAAAATGGGTAGCGGCCCCATCGCTTTTGCGGCTTTGGCCACCTCGGGTTTGTGCTGTGTGATGTTTCCGCTGTTATGGCCGGTAGCAGGGCTTGGTTTATTGTTGGTGCTGTTGATTTGGGGAATCAGCGTGGCGGGCGACTCGCCCCAATTCTCGGCCCTGGCCAGTCATTTTGCCCCGGCAGGCGCTACTGGCAGTGCGTTGGCGGTGATGAATGGCATCGGCTTTTTCATTACTACTTTATCGATACAGCTGTGCACCAGCCTGTGGAACCAGTGGCAGTATCAAGTACTGTGGCTGCTGATTCCTGGACCTTTGTTGGGCCTATGGAGTATGCGGCGCGTGGCTAAACAATAGCGCTTGCCGCTTATTCGCCTGGAGTTTTTTCTTCCTCATTAAAACCTTGGCAGCACTCGTTCTGAAGGAATTGGATCACTTGATTGAGGTGGGCGAAGTCTGGCTTGCAATAAATGGTGCGGCTTTGTTTTTCTTGCAAAATTAAGCCCACCTTGGCCATGCGCGCCAAATGATGTGAAAGCGTGGAGGCGGGAATCTCCAAACTTTGTTGAATCTCACCCACAGTGGCACCCGGAAAACCAGCCTTCACCAATAGTCGAAAAATGGCTAAGCGGTGGCTATTACCCAGTTCGGCCAAGCTGGCGGCCACATCGTCGTGGTGCATCATCGATTCCTTATTTCCATTATTCTAGAATTATAGTTGACAAATGTTGGGCGAGCAATTTAATCTTTATTTCGATATTTCTAGAAACATGGGCTTAATAATGTCTTCTTCCTGGCAACAAACTTTATCGATGTTTGTGTTTTTAGCGTTTGAGCTGTCTTTGCTGTTCTTAGGAATCAGTCTGCTGGTGGGGGCGATTCAGCGCCATGTGCCCCAGCGTACGATTGCCGCTTACTTAAGCTCGGAGCGCCGCCGCAGCTATGGTTTTG
>JAKSCJ010000405.1 GCA_022360675.1 Lysobacterales bacterium | reverse complement strand
GCCAAAGCCAAAGAAAGCCTAGAACTCACCCGCCACAACGTCGATAAAATAGCCCACGATGTAGGCTATGAAGACTTAAGTGCCTTTCGGCGGATTTTTTATAAAATCACCGCGTTAACACCTAGGGAATATCGGCAGCGGTTTTCGATTTATTGAGGGTAGGGCTTGTGGCGTCAAAGTTGTTTTGAATGTCTTGATAGTTAGTTAGGATCCAAGCCTTCGCCATAACGATTTCTTCTGCTTGAATTTTTTCTATATCAGCGTTATCAGCAAGTAGTGGTGTGCAATCCGATAGGAAGTGGCGCCAGCGAATTTGTTTGAGTGCTTTTTCGTTCGTAAAGATAAATATTTTTTTTGGGTCGTTGTTTTGGCTCTCATCGTATATATACACTGCGGGGTTTTTCTGAGCGCTTGCTCGACTAATGGCTAGCCAACGTTCTTGTTGATAGTCATTCCAGCGATGATTAAGCTCGTTGAGTTGGTCCTCTAGGCCTAATGCGCCGATTTCCATATCATAAATTACTAAGTCTCCCGCCGCCGGCTTGCCATGGTTTTTGCCCTCGATGTATTGGTGAGGTATAAGTTGCTTTATGAGTTCATCACCAATAGTTTGCGATTCACTGAGTACGTAGGATGCCAATGAAGTCAAAGTTGTGTAGTAAAACTGCTTGTTGATCAGTAACCGGGCCCAGTAATTAGGCAGATAAGGGTAGTACTCGTTGCCTTTGTCGTTTGAATGTTCCTGTTTGAACGCTGTTTGCTGCAATAGATAATCAGCGTAGTCGTATGCGTATAGCGTTGGAAAGTCCAGCAAGCTTTGATCTTCTGGCATCAGTTCATTGAGGTAGATGTAATCCTCACCAATCCCTCGTGTTAGCAGTTTTGCCCAATTAAATAAGAGGACTTTGAATTCTGGTACACCGGAATCGATTTCGCTAACTCGATCTAAGGTCTCATCAACTTCGTCAACCTGGCATGGAATATCGAGTAGGCGATCCAGTAACACATGGTTTATTTTGCGTATTGCATCTTCCCCCATACGTGCTCGAAAGTGTTCTTGTTCTTCAGGAGGCCAATCACCGTAATCTGCATCGGCCGCAATGAGTGCTTTGTTTACGGCTGACCATAGTTGTTCTTGATCTTTGGGAGTGAGTTGGTGTGTTTTGTTCAACAAGAAATCACCACTTTATTGATTGTTGATCACCATGCTCTTCAACGATTATGAAGCCCGATATCTGAGGGTAGCGGAAGATAAAAAGAAGCTGGATAACATAGGTGGAGTAATCTCAAATATAGAGCACATGTAGGTTTGGGTAAAGATTAAGCGCGCGCTATGAATATCAAGGAAATGTATGAAGTTTGAGTGGCTGTGGCTTAAACCATTTGTTGGCTGCAGTGCTTAAGCCTGCTAACGCCCAAGCTAAATGCTTTGCCATGATTCCCCCCAACTCCCCCATCCCCAGTAAACCAGCTGTGTTAGAATCGGGCTCTTCGTGGCGGGGTATTTGATGATTTCGCTGCGGTTTTCATGCTTTTTCCTCCCTAATCCAACCCATATCGCGCAAATCTTATGACTCATTGGCTGGTTACCGGCGGCGCCGGTTTTATAGGCAGTAATTTTGTTCGTGCCAGTGTTGGCCATCGTTGCCAGCGTTTGGTGAATGTCGACAAACTCACTTATGCCGCGTGTACGGCCACGGTGGATGAGTTGGCTGGCTTGCCGGGCTACGCCCTGGTGCAGGCCGATATTCAACAACGCGATGTGCTGTTGCAAAGCCTGCGTGAGCATCAGATCACCACGGTGGTTAATTTCGCGGCGGAAAGCCATGTTGACCGCTCGATTGAAGAACCCGATGCCTTTGTGCGCACCAATGTGCTGGGCACTCAAGCCTTATTAGATGCTTGTTTGGCCTACTGGCGGGAATTACCCGAGGAACAGGCTAAGCAATTCCGCGTGCTGCATGTTTCCACCGACGAGGTATACGGTAGTTTGGGTGCCGAGGGCGCGTTTACTGAAACCTCGCCATTTCAGCCCAATTCGCCCTATGCGGCCAGTAAAGCGGCGTCGGATCACATGGCGCGGGCGTATTTCCATACCTATGGTTTGCCGGTGATGGTAAGCCATTGCTCGAATAACTACGGCCCGTATCAATTCCCTGAGAAACTGATTCCACTGATGATTCTCAAAGCCTGGCGCGGCGATGCCTTGCCCATTTATGGCGATGGCCTGCAAGTGCGCGACTGGCTGCATGTGGACGACCACGTGGAAGCCCTGTGGCGCATGTTAGAAGCAGCCCAGCCCGGTAGCGAATATGTGATTGGCGGTAATTGCGAGCGCACCAATCGCCAAGTGGTGGAAGCCATTTGTAGCGATTTAGACCAACGCAGCCCCTTACAGCGCGACGGCCAAACGATAGCCCGCGCTGATTTAATGCAGCGCGTAACCGACCGCCCCGGCCACGATCGTCGTTACGCCATCGATGCCTCGCGTCTGCGCGATGAGCTGGGTTGGCAGCCACAACGACAATTTGAAACGGGCCTGGCCCAAACCATCGACTGGTATTTAAGCGCCCAAGAGTGGATCGCAGCGGCCCAGGGTGGCGGCTACGCAGGTCAGCGCTTGGGTGTGGAGCGTTCAGCATGAGCACACCCAATAACAACACCACGCAGGACGTGAATCCGCATCAACGTCGCGGCATTATTTTGGCTGGCGGCAGTGGCACGCGTTTGTATCCCATTACCCGTGTGATCAGCAAACAGCTGTTGCCGGTGTACGACAAACCCATGATTTACTATCCGCTTAGCACGCTGATGCAGGCGGGTATCAAAGATATTTTGCTCATCACCACACCCCATGAGCAGCATTTGTTCCATCAACTATTGGGTGATGGTTCGCAATGGGGCATTAATTTATCGTACGCGGTGCAACCCAGCCCCGATGGCCTGGCGCAAGCTTTGATCATCGCTAGAGAGTTCTTGGGTGGTAAACCCTCGTGTTTAATCTTGGGCGATAACATCTTCCACGGTGCGGGCATTCGTGAGGTGCTGGCACGGGCTTCGGCGCGCCGCCGGGGTGCTACGGTGTTTGGGTATCGCGTGGGCGATCCGGAACGCTATGGTGTGGTGGATTTCGATGCTTCGGGCAAGGTTTTGAGCCTGGAAGAAAAACCGGCGCAGCCTAAATCGAATTACGCCATCACCGGTTTGTATTTCTACGACGAACAAGCTCCCGATTTCGCTGCCCAGCTGAAACCTTCGGCCCGTGGCGAGCTGGAAATTACCGACTTAAACAGCTGTTATCTCGATGCAGGCCAGTTGCAGGTGGAAAAACTGGGCCGTGGTTACGCTTGGCTAGATACGGGCACCCATGAGTCTTTGCATCAGGCCGCCAGTTTTATCGGCACTATTGAGGCGCGCCAAGGTTTGCGTGTGGCTTGTCCCGAAGAAATTGCCTTGCACAATCACTGGATTAATCGCGAACAGCTGTTAGCTTTGGCCCAGCCCTTATTAAAGAATGGCTATGGCCAGTATTTAAAAGCGGTGGCCGAGCACACTGTAGGCGAATAGTCGCCTCGCTATTGGCCGCGCCATTAGTTTGGTGAACCTGAAGCTTTTGGTTCAGCTGGCGCTCAGCTGAATCGGCTAAGCTTAGGCAGCAATAGTTCAGCACCGTCAAAGATTCATATTCCGGCTGGTTTTAATCTCGCACTTAAAGCCTGCCGCATTCATCGCAGAACACCATGAAAATTATCGAAACCGCATTACCGGGCGTTGTCATTATCGAGCCGCGTGTCTTTGCCGACGAGCGCGGTCAGTTTATGGAAAGCTGGCAGCAGCAGCGTTATTTGGAATCGCCAGTGGCCGCCACCTTTGTGCAGGCTAATTTATCGCGCTCGAAACAAGGCGTGGTGCGCGGTTTGCATCATCAATGGCCACGGCCCCAGGGTAAGTTGGTGCAAGTGGTCGACGGTGCGGTGTTCGATGTGGCGGTGGATATTCGCCCCGACTCGCCCACCTTTAAACAGTGGGTGGGTGTGGAACTTAGCGCCGAGAATGCACGCCAGCTCTATATTCCGCCGGGTTTTGCCCACGGTTTCCAAGCCTTAACGGATATGGCGGCTTTTAATTATTTGTGCACCGATATCTACTGGCCCCAGGGCGATCAAGTGATTGCCTGGAACGATGCCGAGATTGGTGTGGATTGGCCCCTGGCCGCCAGTGGGCTGTCGGATAAAGACGCCCAGGCCAAGCCTTTGGCTGAAATCGATCCACAACATCTGCCCACCGTGGCCGCCCTGCAAAGCGTGGAGCTGGCCTGATGAAGATCTTACTTCTGGGCGCGCAAGGGCAGTTGGGTCACGAATTACTGCGCGTATTACATGGTCAAGCCGAGGTGCGACCGGTGGCACGCCAGCCCATTCCCGGCTGGCCTGAAACTCTGGTCACTGACTTAGCCTCGGCCGCCCGCTGGGATCAAGTCTGGCCCCAGTTCGATGCCGATCTCATCATCAACGCAGCAGCTTACACCGCCGTGGATGCTGCTGAAGACGATGTGGAAAACGCCGAATTATTGAATCAACATCTGCCCGCCAGCTTGGCCCAGCATGCGGCCAATACCGGGGCGAAGTTGATTCATGTGTCTACCGATTATGTGTTTCCTGGCGATGCCGATCAGCCTTATCAAGAGCATGATCGCACCGGGCCATCCTCGGTGTACGGGCGTACGAAACTGGCGGGCGAGCAGGCAATATTAAACAGCGCCGCCGATGCCTTAATCGTGCGTACCAGCTGGGTGTACAGCGGGCGACGCCAAAATTTTGTTCGCGCTATGCTCTCGCGCATGTTGCGCCAACAACCTTTAAAAGTGGTGGCCGATCAATACGGCTGCCCCACCTGGGCACGTGATTTAGCCCAGGGCTTGGCCCACGTGGCACAAAGCTGGCCTCAGGTCGGTACTTTGACCGAGGCCGAGCAACGGGTGTTTCACTTAGCGGGCGCCGATATGGGTAGCTGGTACGATTTTGCCCAGCACATTGCCCAGGCTGCCGTGGAACTGAAGCTACTGGCTGAAGCCCCCGAATTAAGTCCTATCACCACCACCGAGTTTCCGGTGAAAGCGCCGCGTCCGGCGTGGTCGGTGCTCGATAGCTCGCGCTTTGCGCAGCAGTTCGGGTATCGTGCGGGTGGTTGGAAGTCTTTATATGCCTGCCTTGAGGAGTTAAAAGAAGCTCGATGCTGGTTCCCGTAATTTTATCTGGCGGCGCTGGTACCCGTTTGTGGCCGGTGTCGCGCAAGGCCCTTCCTAAACCCTTTATGCGTTTAGCCGATGGGGAAACCTTAGCGGCTAAAACGCTAAAGCGCGCTCTGAGTGTGGCCGGTGACGAGGCCAAAGTGCTTACCGTTACCTCGCGCGATTACTATTTTCTTACCCGCGATGCGTATTTGGAAGTATTGCCAAATGGCGACCGCTTTGCCTTTGTTTTAGAACCCTGTGCACGTAACACCGCCGCCGCCATTGGTGCCGCCGCGCGTTGGGTGCAGAGTCATTACGGCCCCGAAGCCCAGTTACTGGTGCTGCCGGCCGATCATTTGATTCAAAATATCGACCGCTTTGCCGAAGCGGTGCAACAAGCCCAAGCCCGTGCGGCTGAAGGTGAGTTGGTCACCTTCGGTATTTATCCCACGCGCCCGGAAACCGGTTTCGGTTACATTCGCGCAGGCCAGGCCCGCAACGATCTTAGTCATGCTGGACGCGTGTTTGAAGTGGCCGAGTTTGTCGAAAAACCCGATCTCGAAACGGCAAAGGATTATCTGGCCAGCGGCAATTATTCGTGGAACTCGGGCATGTTCCTGTTCCGTGCCGATACCATGCTCAATGCTTTAGAAGAACATGCCGAAGGCGTAGCCACCGGTTTAGAACAGATGTGGCAGGGCATGGATGATCAAGCCCAACCACTGGAGCTGCCGCTGGCAGAGTTCAGCGAGCTGCCCGATATTTCCATCGACTACGCGGTGATGGAGCCGGCAGCCAAACGCAGTGTGGTGGAATGCGATTTAGGCTGGAGCGATATCGGCTCTTGGCGCGCCATCAGCGAGCTGTATCAAT
>JAKSCJ010000231.1 GCA_022360675.1 Lysobacterales bacterium | reverse complement strand
GCTTTTGGGTACTTTTCTCGCCGTAGAGAAAAGTACCTCGCCGCCGCACCGTGGCAAAACAAAAAATATCGGCATAAAAGCGGCGAAACAAAAACAAAACCCCGCCCTATTACCCCAAAAACTGCAACTCCGCTAAGTGCCGATACAAAGCACTATGCTCCACTAATTCATCGTGGGTGCCTTCGGCCACGGCTTTGCCGTGTTCCATGACGATGATGCGATCGGCTTTGCGGACGGTGGCCAGGCGGTGGGCGATGACCAGGGTGGTGCGTTGTTCCATGATTTCGTCCAATGCCTGTTGGACTAAACGCTCGCTTTCGGCATCTAAGGCGCTGGTGGCTTCGTCGAGTAACAAGATGGGCGGGTTGGTGATTAACGCTCGGGCGATGGATAAACGCTGGGCTTGGCCGCCCGAGAGGCGGACGCCGCGTTCGCCCAGGTAGGTTTCGTAGCCTTCGGCCAGTTGGCTGATGAATTCGTGAGCGTGGGCGGCGTGGGCTGCTTTTTCCACCAAGGCCATGTCGCTATCGGGTCGGCCGTAGCGAATGTTTTCTAGGGCATTGGATGAAAACATGGTGACATCTTGGGCCACCAGAGCCATTTGCTGGCGTAGTTGATCTAAATCCAAGGCTTGCATGGGCGCGCCGTCTAACAAGAGCTGGCCTTGCTGCGGATCGTAGAAGCGCATCAACAATTGGAATAAGGTGGATTTGCCTGCCCCCGATGGACCCACTAAAGCCACGGTTTCGCCAGGTTTAATGTGCAGATTTAAGCCGCTGAGAATCGCCGTTTCAGGGCGGCTGGGATAAGCGAAGTGCACATCGCGTAGTTCCAATTCGCCACGCACGGGTTCGGTTAAAGATTGGGGCTGTTCTGGGCTTTGGATATCGGGTTTTAATGCCAGTAATTCGGTGATGCGCTCTAAAGCGCCCGAGGCGCGTTGTAATTCGCCAATCACTTGGGTTAATGCGCCCATGGTGCCCGCGGCCATGACGGCGTAGAGCACAAACTGACTTAGCACACCGGCGGATAACTCACCGGCAATCACCTGCCCGGCACCGCGCCACAGCACCAAGACGATGCCGCCAAACACCACCACAACCACGACCATCCCCATCAGGGTTTCGGCGCGAATGCGTTTAACGCTGGTTTTAAAGGCTTCGGTTACCGCAGCGCTAAAGCGGCTTTGTTCGCGCGGTATTTGAGCATAGGCTTGAACGGTGTGGATGGCGTTGATGGTTTCGGTGGCCATGGCTGAGCAATCGGCGATGCGATCTTGGCTTTGGCGCGAAAAACGGCGAACCCAGCGCCCGGCCACCACGATAGGAATCACAATGCCGGGAATCACTAAACCAATCCAGCCCGCCAAACTGGGGCTGGAAACCACCATCATGGCTACCGCGCCGATAAACATAAATACCGAGCGCAGGGTAATGGAGAAGGTACTGCCCACCACGGTTTCTACCAGGGTGGTGTCGGTATTGATACGCGATAACACCTCGCCGGTGCGGGTGGATTCAAAAAATGCGGGCGACATTTTCACCACCCGTTGGTATACCGCGTCTCGTAGATCGGCCACCACACGCTGACCCAGCCAGGACACGGTTAAAAAACGCAGCCCGGTGAAAATAGCCATGGCCACGGCCACACCGAACATCAGCAGGAAATAACGCGAAATGGCGTCGCGGTGCTCGGGGGCGAAGCCCAGATCGATCATCTGCCGCACGGCCACGGGTAAATACAGCGTGGTCGCCGCACCTAACACCAAAAACAGTAAGGCCAAGCCGATCTGCTTTTTGTAGGGCTTTACAAAGGGCAATATGGCGCTGAGCTGCTTTAAGTTGCGCGAGCTGGGGCGGTCCAGTGCTTTGGAATCAGGCATGGGACTTCTTTGTGTTATCGGCGAATGATCATGATATGCAGGCACTTAGGCCCAAGTTCAAATCGTCATAGCTGAAGGCTATGGCTTGGAGGGCGGAATCACGCTGGGGATTGTGGCTGGCGAGCCAGTAATGACTGCTCGCCAGCACATGCATTGGTAGCGTTTGAACGCCTAAGACGAGCGTTTGCGACGGCTAATATTGCGCTGACGGCTACGTGCCACAGCCAATTGGTTTTCGGGCACATCTTGGGTGATGATGGAACCTGCGCCGACTAGGCCGTTTTCGCCGACGGTCACCGGTGCTACCAAGGCCGTGTTAGAGCCAATGAAAGCGCCGTCTTCAATGGTGGTTTTATGTTTATTCACACCATCGTAATTGCAGGTGATGGTGCCCGCGCCAATGTTCACATGGCTGCCCACTACGCTATCGCCAATGTAGCTTAAATGGCTGACTTTGCTGCCTAAACCCAGACGTGATTTCTTCATCTCAACAAAGTTACCCACCTTACAGCCAGCGCTCAGCTCGCTGCCCGGGCGCAAGCGCGCAAAAGGCCCAATCTGGCAAGCGCCGGTGGTGCGTGTTTGCTCCAAGATCGAGTGCGGATGTACTACGGTGCCTGCTGCCAATGAACTATCGCGAATGACACAACCGGGGCCGATTTGCACATCGTTGCCCAATTCAATATCGCCTTCGAGCACCACGTTGATATCGATAAACACGTCTTGATCAACGCAAACCTGGCCACGTATATGCACGCTGTTGGGGTCGGCAAAACGGACGCCCTGCCGCATTAGTTGTTGACGGCAACGCTGCTGAAATTGCTGCTCTAATGCTGCCAATTGCTGGCGATCATTAGCGCCCAGGCAAGAATCGGCATCGGGGGCGATGATGGCACTTAAGCTGGCCTTTTCTGCCACGGCTAAACCCACCACATCGGTGAGTAAGTATTCGCCCTGGGCGTTGTCGTTGGTGATTTGGCTCAGCCAGCGCCTTAAGGCTTTGGCATCGGCACTGAGTACGCCGGTGTTAATTTCGGTGATGCGACGTTGTTCTTCGCTGGCGTCTTTTTCTTCCACAATGGCACGCACGGTGTTTTGCTCGTCGCGCACAATGCGCCCGTAGCCAAAGGGGTTATCTACCTGGCTGCTGAGAATGGTTAAAGCATCGGGGCTTTGGCGCAGCGCTTGTAAATCTGCCAAGTGCATTAAGGGGGCGTCGCCATACAGCACTAATACTCGGGCGTTGTCGGGCACCTTGGGCATGGCACTGTTAACTGCATCGCCAGTGCCTTGTTGTTGTTCTTGTAAGGCCCATACCAAGGGTGTGCCCGGCCAATCCTTAAAGGCTTGTTGCACAGTTTCGCCCTGGTGCCCGTAAACCACGTGAATAGCTTTGGGATGAAGCTGTTCGGCCAGCGCTAAAACATGTTGCAACATAGCTTGCCCGCCTACGGGCTGCAGCACTTTAGGCAAGCGTGAATGCATGCGTTTACCTTGGCCTGCGGCTAATACCACAACGTGTAAAGGAGCGGTTTGAGACGAGGAAGCGGCGACAGATTCAGTCATGATGGCGACCTTAAGTCCTTAAAATGGGCCATATTTCGGAGCGGCGGTTCAGAAATATCATGGCGCTTGATATGAAGAGCAAAAAAGAGCGGCACCGCTAAATTATAACGGTGCCGCTGCTTTTGTCTGGCCTTGCGGCGTAGGTTTCACAGGTTCCTACGCCTTTAGTTTAGGTTATTTAGTGGTTTTGCATAATTTCGGGTTCAAGGTTGCATCGCTTCAGCCAAGCCAGCAAAAGGCTCGACGATAGGCTTCACGCCCATGCTGTGTTGCAGTGACTGAGCCTCGTAGAAAGTACCGCCCTTCACTACTAGTTGAACTCTTTGGATATCGCTGATGTTTTGATCGGGTTGGCCGTCGATGACAATAAGATCGGCAAACTGGCCGGGCACCAAGCGACCATACTGGCCGTTCACACCCATGACCTCGGCGGGAGTCAGCGTGGCGGTGCGCAAGGCTTCTACCGGTGTTAATCCGGCTTCAACATAGAGTTCTAACTCACGAAACAGGCTAAAGCCAGGCATGGCGTCGGTGCCGGCCACAATGGGAATACCCGCGTCGTGCAAGGCTTTTAACAGCTTTAACATCGACGGAAAGGCCTGGGCGTAAGCTTGTTCTTGGCCTTCGGGAATGGGTAGCGCACCCGATAACCAGCCACGTGAAACTTGAGGCGGAACGCGGGGCAGATAGTGGGCCATGCCGGGTGGTGGATCGTTGGGTTTGCCCGAGAACATGCCTTCGAAGATCATCGCCGTGGGATCGAGGGCGGTGTTGTGATCTTGCATGAGTTTGATGAGCGCTTTCACCCGGGGTTGGCTGGCGTTAATTTCATGCGCATGCTCACCCACCGCAGTAAAGCGTGTGGTGTCGCGGGTATCGGGGGCGATATCGGTCAGGAAGTTCAAAAACAGCATATTTAAATGCTGAATTTCATCGGCACCGGCTTCGATAAACTCTTGGGCCGACATATAAGCGGGCACGTGGCCACTTAAGCGCATCCCGTTTTTGTGGGCAACACGGGCGATATCGTCTACCAACTCAGGCTTTAACGATGAATACACTTTGATTTGGCGGTAGCCACGCTGGGCATACCAATCTACCCAGTATTCGGCTTCTTCCGCTTCATCCACCAGTACTTTGGTGGGGCCAGCCAAGGGGCCGGGACCATCCATAAAGCCGCCGAGATATACCCTGGGGCCCAACTCGCTGCCGGCATCGAAGCGGGCTTTGCGGGCTAATAAGGTTTCGTTGTCGTTGGCCAAATCGCGGGCGCTGGTTACACCGCTGGCTAAATCGAGCTGGCCTGTGATGTCACCAAAGTGTTGGTGGCTATCCCACAGCCCAGGCATAACGAAGCGCTGTTGAGCATCCAGTTCTTTAAAACTGACTTTATCGTCGCTGAGGCGCTGATGGAGTTCGCTGTCGGTGCCAATGGCGGCGATACGCTGACCGCTCACTAACACGGCCATATCGTCTTGTACTTGCAGCGTTTTAGGGTCGTACAAACGCGCATGACGAATCAACACATCGTTAGCCGGGCGGTGGCTCAGCTGCTTGGCCAAGGTGGCGCTGTATTCGTCCAGCTTCAGTTGTTGGGTGTCGAGCAATTCAGGCAGCAGGGCTTCGGCATCGGCCTCGGCGGGCAGAATGGAGAACCAGCTCGAAGCGATGGCGAAGGTATCGCCATTGGCTTCTAACCAAATGGGTTCGGGGCTAAAGCCTAAGCCTTCGATGAAATACAGCACCACTTCGTGGGGTTCACCGGCCACATCGATTTGTCGCCGTTCCATTTCACGAATACGCCCTTCGCCGGCCGGTAGTAACGGCAGACTTTGACTCGGGCTGGCCAATAGTGCCCGCGCGAGTACTCCGGAGATCTCAGGCGCAATATTTAAAGGCACATAGAAAAAGCCTTCGGCGCTGGCCTGTTCGCCTTGTTCGCCGTCGCTGTGCCAGCTGGCGGTGCCTGAGCTGAGCGAGAATTCTTCACTCACCGGTGCTTTCATGTAGTCGTTACCGGTGGTGCTAACGCTGGTGGGTAAACCTTGCTCGTTGAGTGTGAGCAGGCTTTCCATCTTTTCGCCCCGGCCCCGGTCGTTGTATTCAAAGGCCATGCTGGCCTCGCCATTGCTTTGGTATTCCACCGTTTGGCTGCCCGCTTGGCGGCCGCTGAGGATGATTTGGTAATCCTTGGCTAGTAGTGCCTGACTCATTAATAAGCTGCTGATGCCCAATAACAGGGCAGAGCTTATGGGTTTGGTGATGCTGCTGGGCGCGATGGGTGCGCGGCGTGAAAAGTTGGTGAGAAGCGTCATACAACCTCCAAAAAGGGGCTCCAAAACGGGGCTTGTTATTATCTTGTTGACGTTTAAGCAGACGAGATCTGAGCCTTGATGGGTTTCTGCTACCGATCAAAGCGGCTTTTTAAAATAAGCTCTTGGTACAATGGCCTGTGAAAATACTCATGGCTTCTTAAGAACCATAAACGAAAAAGCTTGGGCTTGGCATCGCCCCGGAGATGGAGAGCCGATGTTCAGCTGACCGTCATGTGGCTTTGATACGTTAGCACCTAAACGGTTCCCAATAACAAATAATCACCCCCAAGCGGAACATCGGACGCTACCCTCCCCGGCCAGAAACCATCGTTATTGATGAAAGTGAGCAATTCTTATGTGTGGCATTGTTGCGGCAACCGCCCAGCGTGAAATTAGTGGAATTTTATTAAACGGATTGCAGACTCTGGAATACCGGGGCTATGACTCGGCCGGCTTAGCCATTTTAGATCAACAACAGCAGCTGCAACGCCTGCGCACGGCGGGTAAAGTGGCACAGTTGCAAGCCTTATATGACGCACACCCTGTGCGTGGTCAGTGTGGTATCGCCCACACCCGTTGGGCCACCCATGGCGCACCCAGCACGCCCAATGCGCATCCGCATCTATCGCGCGATCAGGTGGCCTTGGTGCACAACGGCATTATCGAAAATCACGCCGAGCTGCGCCAAGAGCTGGAACAAGTGGGCTTTGAGTTTATTTCCGAAACCGATACCGAAGTCATGGTGCATTTGATCGATCACCTGATGGATCAAGGTCACGATTTATTCGCCGCCGTTGAGCAGGCCTGCGCGCGTTTGCATGGTGCCTATGCCATTGCGGTAGTCAGCAGCCGCGAACCCGGTTGTGTAGTGGGTGCACGGCGCGGCAGCCCGCTGGTGTTGGGTGTGGGTTTTGGTGAGTATTTCCTGGGCTCTGACGTACATCCGCTGCTGGCGGTGACGAATCGCTTTATCTTTCTGGAAGAAGGCGATGTAGTGCGCCTGGATACGCAAAACTACTGTATCCACGATCAACAAGGCCAAGTGGTGCAACGGCCCGTGCGCGAAAGCGAGCTGAATGCCGACACCATTGGCCGTGGCGGCTATCGCCACTACATGCAAAAAGAAATCTTCGAGCAACCCGCAGCCATTGCCGAAACCTTAGAAGGCCGCGTGCATCACGGCCAGCTGATGGAAAACCTCTGCGGTGCGGGCAGCGATGAGGTGCTGGCGCAGGTTCAACAAGTGCATATCGTGGCGTGTGGCACCAGCTTTCACGCCGGTTTGGTCATGCGTTATCAAATCGAACGGCTGGCTGGCTTGCCCTGTACGGTGGAGGTGGCCAGTGAGTACCGCTATCGCGAACCGGTGGTGCCCAACAACAGCCTGCTGGTGGTGATTTCCCAATCGGGTGAAACCGCCGATACCTTGGCCGCCCTGCGTTACGCGAAAACACGCGGTTATTTGGCACGTTTAGTCATTTGTAATGTGCCCGAGAGCAGCATGGTGCGCGAGGCCGATTGGGTTCTGATGACTCGAGCCGGGCCCGAAATTGGCGTGGCTTCCACTAAAGCCTTCACTACTCAGCTATTGGCTTTGTATTTGCTGACTTTACGTCTGGCCTCGCAACGTGGATTAAGTGGCGAGGCGTTCACACAGCGGGTACAGGCTTTGGAGCAATTGCCCGAGCTGATTCACCAAACCCTGAATCTGGACGAAGCCATTCGTCAGCTGGCCCAGCGTTTTATCGAGCGCCGCCATAGTTTGTTTTTAGGGCGCGGCAGCCATTACCCCATTGCCATGGAGGGGGCGCTGAAGCTGAAAGAGATTTCCTATATTCATGCCGAGGCGTACCCGGCAGGTGAGCTAAAGCATGGCCCGTTGGCTTTGGTGGATGCGGAAATGCCGGTGGTGGTGGTGGCACCCCAAGATGCCTTAATGGAGAAAATTCTCTCGAATCTGGAGGAAGTACGGGCCCGTGGCGGCCAGCTCATGGTATTCAGCCCTACGACGGTTCCCGAGCATCTGCACCAATCGGTAAGCTGGATTCACGTGGACTGCCCCGATACCTGGCTTTCACCCATTGTTATGACGGTGCCGTTGCAGCTCTTGGCCTATCACACCGCCGTACTGAAGGGTACGGATGTTGATCAGCCCCGTAACCTAGCAAAATCGGTCACGGTAGAGTAAAGTTAACGGTCAACATTAATACTGATTAACGACGAGACGCCTTATGAAACGACGACTTCGCCCAGAGGACGAGGCCGAAATCAACATCACACCGATGTTGGACATCGTCTTCATCATGTTGATTTTCTTCATCGTGACCACCTCATTCGTAAAAGAGCGCGGTTTGGATTTATCTCGCCCCAGCAAGGCAGATAACCCACCCAAAACCGAGAAAAATGATGGCCCAATCGTTGTGAAAATCAGCAGCCTGAGCCAAATCACCATCAATGATCGCGACGTGGATTATGGTGCTATTCGTGCGAACTTAGAGCGCGAAAAAGCCAATAAGCCCGAATCTCCGCTGATCATTGCTGCCGATCCCGATGCCGAGATCGATGCCGTAGTATCTGTACTGGATGCTGCGAAAATCGCCGGTATCGCGAAGATCAACGTTGCCACGGTGCGCAGTTAAGCCTTTAATCGCTTAATGAATGCATGCAGTGTCGGGGTTTAGCGCGCGTAAAAGCTAAAAACCCCAGCAGCAAAAATAAGAAAGCCGATGGCAGTTCAACCATCGGCTTTTCTTTTGTCCGCAATCAGCGCCGTATTTGCTATGCGCTACTGCCTTTTATCGGGCGCTGATCTCAAGCGCCTCGCTGCTCGCTTTAAATGAGCTGGCAGGCTTCATCGAAGGCAAAACGCGGTGAGCGCTCGAATAAACCTTCTTCGCTGCCGTAGCCCAGATTCACCAAGAAATTACTGCGGAAGGTGGTACCGCCTAAAAAGGCTTCGTCCACTTTTTGCGGCTTAAAGCCCGTCATCGGGCCGCAGTCTAAACCCAAAGCACGGGCCGCCATCATTAAATAAGCGCCTTGTAAGGTGCCATTGCGGTAGGCGGTATCGAGGATTTTTTCGTCCTTGCCTTCAAACCAAGAACGCGCATTAGTGTGGGGAAATAGCTGATCCAGCTTGGTGTAGAACTCCATGTCATAAGCGACAATAACGGTGACGGGTGCGGTTTCGGTTTTCTCTCGGTTGCCTTTATCGACGCACTCCAAAAGCCGCGCCTTAGCCTCGGCACTTTTGACGAAAATAAACCGTGCGGGACAACAATTTGCGCTCGTTGGCCCCATGCGGGTGAGCTCGTGAATTTGATGCAGAATCTCGTCACTCACTGGGCGGTCTTGCCAACTGTTGTAGGTGCGTGCATCCAGGAATAATTGGCGTAATGCCTCTGCAGAAAGTGGGTTTTTCATCGTCTTTTGCCGATCCAATCGTTTGAGGGGGGTGCAATCGGTATAATATGCCGCTAGCGAACCAAATCGTCTATCGCTTGCAAAATAGAAATCTAATATGTCACTTGCTTGTAAGGATTGGCTGTCATCATATTCGGCCCTTACTCGTCCGACATTCACCATAGCCGGGGATCCTAAATGAACCTAGCTCGTTGTACGGCGTTGCTGTGCTTCCTGGCGGCTGGCCAGGCGCATGGACAAGCGACCGATCTCTTCTTTTCCGAATACATTGAAGGTTCTGGCAGCAATAAAGTGCTGGAAATCTACAATGGAACCGGTGCTGCTGTTGATTTAGCCGCAGGCACTTATCAGGTGTTGCGCTATAACAATGGCGCCACAAGTCCAAACTCTACAATTAACCTAACGGGCACGGTCACGGATGGTGATGTCTTTGTATTAGTCGATACTTCGGCCGATGCGCCCTTCCAAGCCGAGGGCGATCAAACCGGCGCGCTCTCGTTCAACGGCGACGATGCCATGGTGCTGATGAGCAATGGGGTCGTAATCGACGTCATTGGTCAAGTGGGCTTCGACCCGGGTTCCGAATGGTTTAACAATAATGTTGGTACTGCAAACGAAACCCTACGCCGCAATGCCAGCGTGTGCGCTGGTGACAGCGACGATAGTGACGCGTTTGATCCCTCCGTGGAATGGGCTAGCTTTGCGATCGATTCCAGCGACGACCTAGGCAGCCATACCGCTAACTGTGGTGGTGCACCCGGTCAGCCTCAACTGCTGATGACCGAAGTGGTGATTACCCCCACGGCCGGTGAGTACATCGAAATCTTTAACCCCAATAGCGTGGCGGTTTCTTTAAGCGATGTATATCTTACCGATGCCACCTTTGCTGGCGGTCCGGCGTTCTATTACAACGTCGTCACCGGTGCGAACGCTGGCGGTGGTGGCTTTGGCGATTTCTTAGCGCGCTTCCCCGATGGTGCCATGATTAATCCGGGCGAATACCAAACCGTTGCTATTGCGGGTTCCACCGCATACAACGGCGAATATGGTATGGACCCCACTTATGAGCTGTTTGAGGACGATGGCGCAGCCGATGCCATTCCCGATATGCGCGAAGCGCTGCCGGGCTCTATTAATGGTCAAGGTGGCTTAACCAATGGCGGCGAAGTGGCCATTTTGTTCGCTTGGGACGGTGCCAGCGATCTGGTGACCGATCTGGACTATGTGGTTTGGGGTGATGCGGCCGAAGCGGTGGATAAAACCGGTGTGGCTATCGATGGTCCCGATGCGGATACCGATACCTCAACTTACTTAGACGACACCGCCATCGCTTTACAGGAAGTGGTTTCAGCTTCTGGTCATGCCGCTGGTGAGTCTTACCAACGTGACGACTTGCTGGAAGGTAACGAAACCATCATGGGTGGTAACGGTGCCAACGGCCACGACGAAACTTCCGAAGATTTAGGCACCACTTGGTGTACCGATGCCGTGACTCCGGGCGCCATGAGCAACTGTGCTCCGGTGGCGGCCAGTGGCGTCATCATTAATGAGTTCCACGCTGATCCGGCCGGCGACATCACCGGCGATGCCAATGGCGACGGTGCGCGAAGTGCTACTGAGGATGAGTTTGTTGAAATCGTCAACAATACCGGTGCCACATTGGATGTTTCCGGTTTGACCTTGTCCGACGGTGTTGAAGTACGCCACACCTTCCCCGCAGGCACGCTGATTGCCGATCAATGTGCGGTCGTCGTGTTTGGCGGCGGCACCCCCACCGGCGTGTTCGGTGGTGCGGTGGTACAAACCGCCAGCGAAGGCAGCTTAAGCCTGAATAATAGTGGCGATACCATTTCCTTAAGCGATGGTATGGCAATTCAAGCCAACATCAGCTTCGGTGGCGAAGCGGGTAATAACCAATCGCGTACTTTAAATCCCGATATCACTGGCGCTGGTTTTGTCGATCACAGCACGGCCACCGGTGCCGCCGGTGCCTTGTTCTCGCCGGGTACCCAAATCGACGGCAGTAACCTGCCCGGTTGTTTTGTGGCTCCGCCCATCGTGATTAACGAATTCCAAGCCGATCCAGATACCACCAATGGCGATGCCAACGGTGATGGCACTGCTAACTTCGGAGAGGATGAGTTTGTTGAAATCGTCAACAACTCAGGTGCGCCGCTGGATGTTTCAGGTTGGACCTTGTCTGATGGCAACAGTGTGCGCCACACCTTCCCCGCCGGTACCGTAATTGCTGATCAATGCTCGGCTGTGATCTTCGGTGGCGGTACGCCCACCGGTGTCTTTGGTGGTGCCGTGGTGCAAACGGCCAGCACAGGTAGTTTAGGCCTGACCAACGGCGGCGACAGCATTATCTTGAACGATGGCAGCACCGACCGTGCCATGGTGGCCTACGGTAGCGAAGCGGGTAATAACCAATCGCGCACCTTAGATCCTGATATTTCCGGTATCGGCTTTATCGATCACAGCATGGCCACGGGTGCGGCCGGTGCCCTGTTCTCTCCGGGTACGCGCATCAATGGCAACACCTTCTCCGGTTGTACCTTGCCACCACCTGTATTGGTTTGTGGCAACCCCGCCACCGCTATTAACGCGGTGCAAGGCAATGGCGCGGCCAGCCCGCTATTGGGTAGCAACGTGGAAATCGAAGGCATTGTGATTGCCGACTTCCAAGGTCCCGGTGGCTTAAACGGCTTCTTCATGCAAGAAGAAGACACCGACGCCGATGCCGACCCCACCACCTCTGAAGGTATCTTCGTCTTCGATCAAGCCTTAGGTGTAGACGTGAACGTGGGCGACCGCGTACGTGTTGCGGGTGAAGTGGCCGAGTTCTTCGACGAAACCCAAATCAGCAATGTGCCCGCCGTGGCCATCTGTAACACCGGTGTATTGAACGAAGTGACACGCACCGATGTGAATCTGCCGGTGGCTGACTTGGCTGAACTGGAAGCCAACGAAGGCATGTGGGTCCGCTTCCCACAAGCACTGACCATTAGCGATGTCTTCAACGCGGTACGTTTTGGTGAGTTTGTGGCCTCAAACGGCCGTCTGTACCAGCCTACCCAAGTTGTGCTTCCGGGTGCGCCGGCCATGGCGCAAATGGAAGCGAACAACCGTAACCGTGTGATTATCGACGACGGCCGCGTGGGTGCGAATCAAATGCCGTTCCTGCCGGGTCAAGACGATATCAACCCGTTAAATGCGCTGAATCCGATTCGTAACGGCTTTACCGTGAGCAACAGCGAAGGCGCTTTAGGCTTTGCCTTCGGCAGCTATCGTGTGCAGTCCACCACTTCGCCCGTATTTGACGAAGTAGCGAATCCGCGCACCGCTGCTCCGGCAAGCGCTGCGGGTAGCTTGCAAGTGGCCAGCTTCAATGTGTTGAACTACTTCACCACCTTGGCCCAAGCGGGTAACACCTGTGGTCCCAACAACCTGAGTTGCCGTGGTGCCAACACCGCCTCTGAGCTGGTGCGTCAAACCGACAAACTGGTGCAAGCGCTGTTAGCTTTAAATGCCGACGTTATTGGCTTGGTGGAAGTGGAAAATAACGCCACTGAATCGCTGCAAGCCATTGTTGATGCCATGAATGCCACCGCTGGCGCTGGTGCTTGGGATTACCTGAACACCGGTACCGTGGGCACCGATGCGGTGAAACCCGCCTTCATCTTCCGCACGGCGGCCACCCAGCCGGTGGGCAACTTTGCCATCTTGGATGAAACGGTGGATCCGCGCTTCGATACCAGCCGTCAACGTCCTAGCGTGGCGCAGACCTTTACCGACACCAATAATGGTTTGATCACTCTGGTGGTGAGCCACTTGCGTGCGAAAGGCAGCTGCCCCAACGACAACAGCCCCAATGATGACTCCGGTGATGGCCAAGCCTGCTGGAACTTATGGCGTACTTTGTCGATGGAAGCCATGGTGGACTGGGTTAACACTGACCCCACCGGCCAAGGCGATAGCGACTTCTTGTTGATTGGTGACTTCAACAGTTACGGTCAAGAAGATCCCATGCGTGTGCTGTACGACGCGGGTTATATCAACCTGGATATCGCAGCCAACGGCGGTAACCCTGAAGTGTATAGCTTCAATATCTTTGGCTTAGCGGGTTCTCTGGATCACGCCGTGGCCAACGCCGATGCCGATGCGCAAGTGACAGGTAGCACCGTTTGGCACATTAACGCCGATGAAAACCGCAGCTTCGACTACAACGAAGAAGATCTGCCGGGCTCTGGCGGTGTGAACCTGCCCAAGCCGGCTGATTTCTACAATGTGGATCCATACCGCACCTCCGATCACGATCCGATCGTGGTGAGTTTGGACTTGAATGCCGACGTTAGCACCGCCTTTAACGTGGCCACCAGCAATGTGGCCGAAAGTGCACCGAGCACCACGGTGATGCTGAGCTTGGCGGGCAACGCCAGCTTCGACGCTCAAGTGCGTGTAGAAAGCACGGGTGGTAGTGCCATTGCCGGCACCGACTACGTCGCGGTTGATGAATTAGTGACCTTCACTGCGGGTAGTAACACTGCTATGGTCACCATCACGCTGATGAACGATACCCTGGTAGAAGGTAACGAAACCATTGAGCTGACTATCACTACACCGCAAGGTACCGCGATTGGTGGCATGAGCCTGCACACCATCACCATCAGTGATGACGACACTCCGGGTGCTGTGGTGAATCCCACCGCTGGCCTGGTTGTTGATGAAAGTGGTAGCAGCGATACCTTCGATGTGGTCCTGACCAGTGCTCCGGGTGCCCAAGTGGATATTCCGGTGGTTAGCATGAACACAGCTGAAGGTACGGTGGATATCAGCATGCTGCAGTTCGATGTGGCTAACTGGAACGTGCCGCAAACGGTAACCGTTACCGGTGAAAGCGACGGCGTTGTAGATGGCGATCAGGCCTTCATGATCAACGTTGGTCCGGCACAAAGTACCGATAACGCATGGAACGGTTTGGCTCTGGATAACGTATCGGTCACCAACTTGGATCTAGACACCGCAGTAACCATCGTCAATGGCAATACCGCCACTGGCACCGGTGCGGCAAGCCTGAACCTGAACGGCGGCGGCGCTTCTTGTACCTTCGATGCGGCCAACACCAGCTTCGATACTTTAGCCAGTGTGGGTGCAGAGCCGCCTCTGGGCTTGCAGTTCCCCCATGGTGTGGTGCGTTTACGTGCTGAAAACTGTGCTCCGGGTTCTACCGTGACCTTCACCCTCACCATTCCGCAGCCTCTGGGCTTGAATGGCGAGTTGTGGAAGTACGGCCCGCAAACCAGCACCGCTGGCGATAGCCCAGTGAATGTCTGGTTCCAGTTCCCGGCGAATATCGCAGGCGACACCATCACCTACGACATCACCGACGGTGGTCTGGGTGATGCCGATGGCGTGGTGAATGGCGTGATCGTTGATCCGGTAGGTCCGGTGATTAACGGCACCCTGAATCCTGTAGCAATTCCGGCCTTGAACCGCTGGGGTCTGTTACTGATGGCGCTGAGCGTACTGTTGCTGGGTGCAGCGGTACAACAACGTCGCAGCCGTGCCTAAGTACAGGCTGTAGCTTCTACCCTGTAGTTTTACCGTTAGGTAGAGCGAAAAAGCCCCGGCATTGCCGGGGCTTTTTTTATGGCTGGTTTTTTTAAGGGGCGATTCAATAAAAACCGTTCAAAGCGATCGTGCAAAGGTGCAGAGCGCTCACCGCTTAACGAAAACCGCTCGATTAATGGAGAGGCTATTCCTTCAAGGCGGCCGCGCGCTTGTTGAGATAATCGATAGCGTAATTGGGTGTGGTGTGATCGCCCTGCATAGTGGGGTCGTCCACTGGTGGTTCAGCTACCACGCGCAGCGGCACTTCGCCCGTCCAGGTTTCCACACTCATATCCTTGGCCGGATCCTGCGGTGGACCACTGCGGCGCTTCACGCTGAACTCTTTAATGGGCAGGCTTAAAAAAGCGGTGGCATTGAGTTCTTTGGCATCGGCCGCGCGGGCTTCATCGTTGCGACCAGGAACTAAAAAATGCACCAGCTGTTTCAACGCACGATCTTTTTCTTCCGCATCGTCCACCCAACGCGCCTGACCAAAAATCATCACCGAGCGATAATTCATTGAATGGCCAAAGGTGGAGCGGGCCAAGACCATGCCATCTAAATGCGTCACCGTAACGCACACCTCCAAGCCTTCGCCCAAGCGCTTCATCAAACGACTCACCGAAGCCCCATGCAAATAAAGATGCTCCCCCTCACGGGCGTAGGTCATGGGGATTACAAAGGGCTGCCCATCCACCGCAAAGCCCACGTGGGCAATCAAACCCTCATCTAAAATCGCCGCCGCCTCGGCAAACTCGTGATTCACACGATCCGCCACCTGACGTGGCTCGGTTCTTTGTGTAGGTAAAGACATCTACGTGCCTCCAAGTCCCAGGGCTCTGTTGGTTTTATCGACAACTTTAGCGCCGTTATTGCCCTGATAATGTGGTGAATGGGGCATGATGGCATGGTTTTTTGGGGATTGTAATGAACAGATTTTGGGATTTTTGATGCTGTGAAGTGGTGGTGAGTTTGTTTTGATGGCTCTTAAAAATGGTTTTGTTTTTGTTTCGCCACTTGGGCGGTGGTGTTTCTTTGTTGTGCTCGTGAGTGGTGGTTAGACTCTATTTATAGAGATATTCAACTAAGAATGTTTTTGTTTTTGTTTT
>JAKSCJ010000511.1 GCA_022360675.1 Lysobacterales bacterium | reverse complement strand
TGAATCTCCTATTCGTATGTACGATCGCTGCTTAAATTCCTCGCAAGCAACGTTTTTTGAACAATTATTCTTTTTATGCACTATCGGGGCTGATAAGCCATTTGGCGTTTAAAACGCGCACAGCTGCCATCAACGACTTTTTTAAAAGCCATTTAATTCATTGATATAAATAAGGAAAAAATGAACACCCCGAACTATTAAGATAATCTAATATAAGTTAATTAAATGCTAATAATTAAAAAAACATACTAAAAAAGGAGATGGCAGCGCTACGACCGCCACCATATTTGTTCATCATGCCTGAGCGTTTTGCAACATTATTTGCGCTGAATCAAATCCCACAAATTGCCGTACCAATCTTTAAACACCGCCACGGTGCCGTAGCTTTCATCGCGCGGAGCTTCAGTAAAGGTCACTCCTGCGGCTTGCATACGCTGATAGTCCCGTTGGAAATCATCGGTTTGTAACAGCAGCAACACGCGGCCACCGGCTTGATTACCCAAACTATCGAGTTGTTCTTGTGTATTGGCTTTGGCTAAAACCAAAGCGGTCTGATTATCGGCGTGGGGGGCCACACGCACCCAGCGTTTGTTATCGCTTAGTTGCGTATCTTCCAATAAAGTAAAACCTAAAACTTGGCAGTAATAGGTAATCGCTTGATCGTAGTCATCCACTAACAGAGTGATAGTGGCAATATGTGGGTGTGTAATATTCATACCGACATTCTAAAACAGGCTTTACACAAAGCCCATGCATAAGCTTTGTTAAGGCATTAACTAGTGGTATGTAATCCCATCCCAGATCGGAGGCTTCCATGTCAGATATCGTTGACCAGCTTGTTATTCGCCCCATGACCCGCGACGAGCTGGATACTTTAGTGGAATGGGCTGCCCAGGAAGGCTGGAATCCGGACATCGACGATGCCCAGGTCTTTTGGGATACCGATCCCGAAGGCTTTATCGCCGCTGAACTCGAAGGCCAGTTGATCGGCGGTGGCTCCATTGTGAGCTACAACGGCGACTACGGCTTTATGGGTTTTTTCATCATTCATCCCGATTACCGAGGCCAAGGTTTGGGTAATCGTTTATGGCATGAACGTAAAAAGCGCTTACAAGAACGCCTGAACGAAGACGCCAGCATCGGCATGGATGGTGTGTTTGATATGCAGGCTTACTACGCCAAAGGTGGCTTTGTTTTCGCCGAGCGTGATCTACGTTTTGAAGGCATTGCCGAAACCCATGAAATTGCGCCCAACATCGTGCCTGTGGATCAGGTGGACTTCCAAGCATTGAATCGCTACGACCAACGGCACTTTCCCACCGAACGTCGTCAATTTTTAAAAGATTGGATACAACGTCCCAATGGTCACGCTTTTGCTTGCGTTGTTGAAGGCAGCATTAAAGGCTATGCCGTCATGCGTCCCTGTCGTGAAGGTTATAAAATTGGCCCGCTCTTCGCCGATGGAGCCACCATCGCCGATCAAGTGTTTAAAGCCTTATCCAATCAAGTGCCCGGTGAAAAGATTTACTTAGATATTCATCAAGATAATCCTTACGCACTAGCCTTAGTACATATGCATAAAATGAAAGAAGTCTTCGGCTGTGCCCGCATGTATCTAGGCCCACGCCCACAATTGCCCATTGAACAAATTTACGGTATTACCACGTTTGAATTGGGTTAAATACTTCCACCAAATTTAGCTAAATCGGTTTCCACCGTTCTGGGCACTAGTTATGGTGATAGTAGCTGGTCTTAGGTATTGATCAAGTGACTTTGCACAAAAAAGGGATGTCATCGCATCCCTTTTCTTTTATTAGCCCAACTTAATGCCAAGCTAGTAAATATCCGCACTCATGAACAAATAAGCAAGGTAAGCCACCGGCCCACCACAAATTAACCAACCGAGCAATAGTATTTTGAAAAACCCATCCTTCGTTTTCGAAGGCATGCCCTCGGTTAAACGATTAAAATCCTGCTCGTTGGGCTTATAGCGCCGGTATAACTTCAACACCAAAAACCCCACCAGCGGCGGTATCACCGCCAAGGCGATAATGCCGAAGACGAATAGCAGAATTTCTGGTGGTACGGTTTTTTTCACGAGCGTTGATCCGGGGTGGTGTGAGATTTAGATTATCGTTTTAGCATACCGAATGCATTCAGTGCTTTCGATATTACGCTATTGAGCAGTATATTTTTTAATATTCCAGCAACACCCGGTGCTGGCTGTAACTTTACGTTCGGGGTCTAAAACCACACAGCCATTTACTTTCTGGATGATTCCACGAGATTGTAGAATTTTCATCATACTGGGCGCAGTAAAATCGCCACCATAGCAATCGTGTAGATCGAGAAAACTAGGATAATCACCATCAATTTCAAGACGATCTGGAAAGCGCCTATCGGACGCCCAATTCGTTACAAATTGATCGATTGGGCTATGTTGGCCATTTTTATAAGCACCCTCAGCCAAAAGCTCCCGTATCCACTTGCGGGTATAACCGCTTTCGGCCATGACTTCTTGCTGACTTAGTCCTGCTGCTACCAAAGCGCGTATTTGTACAGCGGGCAGCATTTCTCTCATTTGTTTAACGCTAATG
>JAKSCJ010000001.1 GCA_022360675.1 Lysobacterales bacterium | reverse complement strand
CTCCAATTAAAACAGATCAAAGCAGTAGCACAATCAAGCCACCTGGCAGCACGCCACCCCATTCATGGCACCCAGACCTCAATCCACGGTGATTCTTAAACAAGCGTCTTTACGCAGCTCTTGAGTAAGGCCAAAATGGCGCTTTTCGCATGGGAGAACACAATGGCTTGGACTCGTTATTTATCGGCAGCTAGCCTGGGCCTGGCCATGCTCGCCAGTGCCTCATTAGAGGCGGCACGACCGGTGGCATGGCCTGATGTGCAATACGATGCATCCGTTCCGAGTTTCGAGCAGGTGTTAGGCTACGCACCCGGCGGTGTCATTAGCTCCCATGCACAAACACGACAGTACTTCGATGCGCTGCAATCGGCACGCCCTGAGCAAGTTCGCATTGTGCCTTATGCGCAAAGCTGGGAAGGCCGTGAACTGTACTATGTGATTATCGGCAGCGCCGCCCATATGGCACGTCTGGATAGCATCCAGGCTGATCTACAAGCTTTAGCCGACCCACGCAAAACCAGCGCCACACAGGCCAAAACCTTAATCGAGAAACTACCGGGCACCGCCTGGTTATCGTATGCCGTGCACGGCAATGAGATTTCCTCCACCGACGCCGCCATGATGACGGCCTATCATTTGCTGGCCGCCGAGCGCGATGCGGATGTTAAGGAAATCCTCGATAACACACTGGTGTTTATCGATCCGCTGCAAAACCCCGATGGTCGTGATCGCTTCGTTAATGCCTTTCGCGAAACCCAAGGTTTAATTCCCGACACCGACCGCTACAGTGCCGAGCACGATGAGCCTTGGCCCAATGGCCGCACCAATCATTATCATTTCGATATGAACCGGGACTGGATTGCATTGACCCAACCCGAAACCCGTGGCCGTATTGAAGCACTGTTATCTTGGTACCCGCTTGTGTTTGTGGATTTACACGAGATGGGTTCCGATAGCACCTATTACTTCGCCCCCGAAACTGTACCTTTTAATCCGCATATTGATGCAGCCCAGCGCAATAAACTGACTTGGTTCGGTCAAAACAATGCGCGTTGGTTCGATCAATTTGGTATCGATTACTTCACCCGAGAAATCTTCGATGCGTTTTATCCCGGTTACGGCGCCAGCTGGCCTTTGTATTACGGGGCCGTGGCCATGACCTACGAGCAAGCCAGCGTGCGCGGTTTGGAAGTTAGGCGTCGTGATGGCGAGGAAATCAGCTATGCCGAATCGGTGCGTAACCATTTCTTAAGCTCGGTTTCTACCATTCAAACCGTGGCACGCAATCGCGCCGCCATGCTCAACGATTTCTACGACTACCGCCAAAGCGCCATTGAGGCCGGCGAAAAAGGCCCGTGGCGCAGCTATATTTTCAGTGGCCAACCCGACCCAAGTGCGGCCCAAAAGCTGGCCGCATTAATCAGCCGTCAAGGCGTTGAAGTTCAACAAGCCACCGCAGCCTTTAAAGCCTGTGGCAAAGAGTATCCAGCGGGCAGTTTTGCCATTGACTTGGCCCAGCCCTCCCATCGTTTAGCGCGCACCTTACTCGACCCCGATGTAGCTTTAGATAGCAATTTTGTGGCCGAGCAAGAGCGCCGCCGCGAAAAAGATCTGCCCGACGAAATCTACGATGTCACCGCGTGGTCTTTGCCGTTAATGTTTAATGTGGATATGGATCGCTGTAAGCAGGCTTTGCGCGGTAACTTCGTCGATGCCAGCCAAGATTGGGTTCGCCCCGGCAGCTTTAACGCCACCGATAACGGCGAAAAAGCGGTGGCCTACTTGGCGCCTTGGGGCACCCAGGCCGCGGCACGCTTACTCACCCAAAGCCTGCGCGCGGGCTTAACCGTTAAAAGTACCGATAAAGCCTTTGTGAAGTCGGGCCGCGAATACCCGGCAGGCACTTTGATTTTCAGCAGTGCCGATAATCCCGAAAACTTACAGCAACAACTACGCCAACTGGGCAGCGACACCGGTGCTGATATTGTGGCGGTGGCCAACACGTGGGTGGAAGAAGGCCCCAACTTCGGCAGCGATCATGTGCAAACCATGGTGGCGCCACGCATTGCCCTGGCCTGGGATGAACCTACCTTTGCGCCCGGTCAAACCCGCTATGTGTTAGAGCGCCAATACGGCTATCCGGTAACCCCAATTCGTACCGATGCCCTGCGCCGTGCCGATTTATCTCGTTACCAAGTACTCATTTTGCCGGAAACCCGTGGCAGCTATAGCAGCGCTTTAGGTGAATCTGGCGTGCAGCGTTTACGCCAATGGATTCAAGCCGGTGGCACGCTAATTACCTTGGGTAACGCCACCCGACTATTAGCTCAAAGCAACTTGGGCTTAAGCGATTTACAACGCGAACGTGCTTGGCAAAGCGAAGCCACTAACAAACTGGCAAAGGCTGCGGAAAGCAACAAAAAGCCCACGGTTACAGGCACCCGCTTGGAATCGTCTGATGCATTACGCCAACACCTCACCCCGCTGAGCGAAGGCCCCGATAATGTAGCCGGTGTTCTCGCCAACACCCAACGCGATGCCGACCATTGGTTGGCCGCAGGCTTACCGCAAGCACTCACCGTGCTATTGCGCGGCAACGAGGTTTACGCACCGCTGCGCTTAGATCAGGGCAGTAATGTGCTGTTTTATCAAGGCGCCGACGACATTCTGGCCAGCGGTCATTTATGGGAAGAAAATCGCCTGCAGCTGGCCTATAAGCCTTATCTCACCATCGAACCCAAGCAACGTGGCTATGTTATTGCCTTTACCGCCGATCCGAACTATCGCGCTTACTTAGATGGTTTGAATGTAGCCTTCATTAATGCGGTATTCCGCGCGCCCGCCCACGCCGCCGTGGTTCATTAAGGAGTGGTCATGTTGTCGTTAACACAATTTAGGCCAAAGCATTTAAGTTACGCCTTAAGCTTGGCATTCAGCGCATTTGCGGCCAGTCAGATGCTGGCCACCGCTCATGCTGCACAAGATTCCGCTGCGACCGAAACCCTAAGCATCGAACGTATCTTTGCCAGCCCTGCCCTGTCGGGACCGGGCATTCGCGCGTTGAAAGTGTCGCCAGCGGGCGATCGGGTCACCTTCTTACGCGGTAAAGAGGACGATCAATCCCAGCTGGATTTATGGGAATACCACATTAAAGATAAGGCACTACGCTTGCTGGTGGATTCCAAAGCACTGGTTCCCGATGCTGGAGAATTATCAGACGAAGAAAAAGCGCGCCGCGAGCGCCAGCGTATCGCACAATTCAATGGCATCGTGGAATATCGTTGGTCGAAAGATGGTAACTTCTTGCTCTTCCCGCTGGCCGGCGATATTTACCTGTATCGCTTAAACCCCAAGGCAGGCCAGGATCAAGTCCAGCGAGTCACCCATACCGAAGCCTTCGAAACCGATCCACAAGTCGCGCCCGATGGCCAATCGGTGGCTTATATTCGTGAACAAAATATCTACTTCACCGATTTAAACAGCGGCACCGAAACCCAACTTACCAGCGATGGTAAAGGCACGTTGCGCAACGGCATGGCCGAGTTCATCGCCCAGGAAGAAATGGGGCGCTACACCGGTTATTGGTGGTCGCCCGATAGCGAACACATCGCCTTCTTACAGGTGGATCAAACACCGGTTCCCATCACCAAACGCTACGAAATCGAAGCCAACGATATTCGTATTATCGAACAGCGCTACCCTTATGCGGGTGCCGATAATGTCCATATCAAACTGGGCATTGTAGACACCGACAACGGCGATATTCGTTGGGTCAATAGTGGTCAAGAACAAGATATTTACTTGCCTCGGGTGAAATGGTTACCCGACAGCCAACAGCTGTCTTACCAATGGCAAAGCCGCGATCAACAAGATTTGGAACTGCGCCTTGTTAATCTGAACGAGAGCGGCACTCAAGCGCTTAACAGTCGCACCTTGGTTAAAGATGAATCGGATACCTGGGTGGCATTGCACGACGATCTGTATTTCTTTAAAGACAGCCCCAGCTTTTTATGGTCGTCCGAGCGCGATGGGTATCGCCATTTGTATCGCTATGATTTAAACAGCGGTAAGGCCAGTCAAATCACGGCCGGTCAATGGCAGGTTGATGCACTGAAAAGTGTGGACGAGGCCAATGGCTGGGTGTACTTCACCGCCACAGCCGATTCGCCCACCGAGCGTCATTTGTATCGCCAGCGCTTGGATAGCAACAAACCCGAGCACATCGAGAAAATCACCCAGGCTGCTGGCACCCACAGTGTGCAAATGGACCCTAAGGGCCAAGTGTATATCGGTACGTTTTCTAGCCGTGATCAACCACCGCAAACCGCGCTTTATACCGCCAATGGTGAGCGCTTAACCTGGCTGGTGGAAAACGCACTCAATCAAGACCATCCTTATCAAAGCTATTTAGCCGCTCACCAAGATACCGAGTTCGGCACCTTGAAAGCGGAAGATGGCCAAACGTTGTATTACCGCATCACCAAGCCTTTAGGTTTCGATGCCAGTAAGCAATATCCAGTGTATTACTATGTGTACGGCGGCCCCACCGCACAAACTGTGACGAACCGCTGGGACCGCCGGATCTTGTTTGAACAATATATGGCTCAGCAGGGCTTTATTGTGTTCTCGCTCGATAATCGTGGTACACCGGGCCGTGGCGTCGCCTTCCAAGCACCGGCCTATCATGCTTTAGGCACGGTTGAAGTGGCCGACCAACGCAGCGGCGTGCAGTATTTACGTTCCCTACCCTATGTAGATGGTGATCGTATCGGCATGTTTGGTTGGAGCTATGGTGGTTACTTAACTTTGATGTCGGTGTTGAAAGATCCAAGCAGTTACGCCACCGGTGTTTCCGTGGCCCCAGTCACCGACTGGCGCTTATACGATACCCACTACACCGAACGCTATATGGGTAAACCGCAAGATCAACAACAAGCCTACGATGTGGGTAATGTTCTGAACTATGCCAAAGATCTGGAAGATCCTTTAATGGTGATCCACGGTATGGCCGACGATAACGTTTTGTTCAGCCATACCACCCAATTGTATCGTCAGTTCCAAGACAACAACATCTTGTTTGAAACCATGGCTTATCCTGGCGCCAAACACGGTATTAGTGGTCAGCAAGCGCAAACCCATGTTTACCGCACCATTGCCGAATACTTTAAGCGGCAGCTACAGCCGTAAAACATAAGCTCAGTTTACGCTTAGACATTCCCCAAAAAGAAAGGCCAGCATATGCTGGCCTTTAAGTGGGTGGCGTTACCACCCGGCGATTCTTATTACGATCGGATGAAATTATTCAGAGCGAATAGCGTTCTCGATATCAGTCATGATCTTGTCAGCAGAGGCAGACTCAGCGGCCCCACCAATGCGCGACAAGTTGCTGGGCAGCGGCAAGTTCGGCAGCAAGTAGCGTGGGTCGATCACAGCAACTTGTAAGCTCTTCAGGAACTCAACCACTTCCGATTGACCGTCGTGATCCATATTGGCGAAGTTATCGCGTGAAACTTGCGCTTCACCACCGTGCAACAAGATCGCTTCGGTCAGAGAACGAGCACGGCCATCATGCATCCAAGGGCCGGTGTTACCGACACCCCACAGAGGCATGGTGATGTAATGCTGATGAGTTGCACGCTCTACTTCTTCCACAGATTCAGTTAAGAATGCACCCATATCGTGGCGCTTCAGATCGGAGTAGAGGTTCACTACACCGCGACCTTGAGCGTCGGGACGAATACGGGGGAAGAAGGTGTCGCGAGTTAAATCCATTTCTACGACGTGATCGGTGCCCGGAGCGGTTTGCGTGAAGACCGGGTTATCGATCGTCATGCTCGGGGTGTGGCAAGTACCGCAACCGATATCCACAAAGGTCTGCTTACCAGCAATGGCTGCACGGCGGCGAGCACGATCGCGCGGTAAGATTTCGCTGGGGATATTCATGGAAGCCATGAAAATGGTTGCTGCGGTTACGTCACCCACGGTAAGTTCGCGCTCGACGCCGTCACCGTCGTCGTCCAAACCAAAACCTTCTTCGGCTTCAACGCCGTGATGCTGTTCCATAGCACCCACAACGATGGTGCGCAGATTGGGGAATGCACCCACAGAAACAAACGGACGCAGAATCAGGTCGTGGCTGATACCTTCAACTTCGTCGGTGTTTACAGTGCCGTCAGGCATGGCGGTAATACGGCCATAATTGGTGGTTTTAGCGTTCAGCTCCACCGTCACAGGCTGGCCGCTGGAAGCTGCTTCAGCAAGGGCAGCTTCTTTAGTGGCTTGAATTTCAGCGTTCATTTCGCGGGCCAGCATTTCTTTAGGACCAACACCGAAAATCGACTTACTGTTCTTAACGTTCAAGCCTTCAAAGCCCAGAATGTTGACACCTTCTGGACGGTTGAATTCAGGGTAAATAGACTGTGCGTAGTCACCAGCACCACCAATGAATGGCTTGGTATGACAGTGAGCACAAGCTACGGCATCCATACCGCTGACGCGGTTGAAATTACTTTGATTGCCAGAAGAGTTAATACCCGGACGCTCAGGATCACCGTGACCGTCAAAGCTATTGAACTCATCAAACAAAATATGGCGGCCGTGATTGATAATTTCGAATAAAGAAAGGTTGCCGTTATCGATATCGGATTGTTCGATATGGCGTTTGTTCGGACCATCACCCACAACAGCAGCACTGGCGATTGGAGCTAAGGCAACGGCTAAGACGGCAGACAGCCACTTTTGTTTAGTCAGCATGATGTTTCCCCTTAAAAACATTGACAACGCCCGGAAGCCATGCGGTTTGACTGTTCCAAAGCTAAAATCAACTTCCATGCCCGCGATGCAATGACTGACCAACAAGTCCCAACCCCTAAAAGTCAGTTTTCAATACATTATTAATAGCGTGATATTAATAATGTTTTATTCCCTTACATTGCATACAAGTGAGTGCCCCAGAGAGTGATTTGACATGCCGTGATCATAAGTCCCCCGATCAACAGCAATAATCCTTCTGAGTTCAAAGCTTTTGCATAACGGTTGTTATCCATTGGGTTATGAAAAAGCTTAGGTGGTGCTTGGTGAGAAGTACCAACCTGTGCATCCCTCTTGAAAACAACATTATCATGCGTATCTGACATGAACAAATTTGTTAATGAAGAAAAATAATGAAAAACGCCGAAAACTAACTAGCCAGTCAGCCAATCTTTTTATTAACAAAAATCAACAGCAAGTGAATAAGTTTAATTCAACAAGAAAAAAGATTTGGATTCCATAGCTTTAGGGCGCTTCAAGCCAATAAGTCTAAAAATAAAACGATAGTTAACAGCAATGAGCAAGATAGAAAATAAATACGAAGGAATAACTCGAAGTTATTAAAGGGTGGGATAATGCGGCTTAGCGGTCGTTGTATTGACTAGGATTAAATAAAACGACATGGTTCATTTAATTTTTCTTTTAAAAGCATAGCAAGATCATATAGCAACTTACCACACTAAAACGAACAGTTCAGTAAAGAAAAAAGCCGCCGTCTTCTTTAACCGAGCTAATAGAAAATCAAAAACCATTATCAATAACGATACAAGGATTACTAAAATATAGCGATGAATCTGAACATCAGATCTAAGCTTGTCATCATCG
>JAKSCJ010000227.1 GCA_022360675.1 Lysobacterales bacterium | reverse complement strand
GTGGCCTTAAAAGGCTTGTTGCACAACAATAACGATGCGCAGATTGGCCCCGCCCACCAGCGCCAAAGCGTTGAGGCACGCCAAGCCAGCATCGACATGATTCAACAACGCAGCACCTTGATCCACAGCCTGCTCGAGCATCTGCATCAACGTTTATACGATATCCAACACAGCAAAGCGGTTGGCCATCAAAACGCCCCGCCTACAAACACTTTGCAATCTCGCCAGCCCGTAACGCTTGCGCCACAAACGCCAGTACATGCACTAAGCAGCAGCGGCGGCATCAATAGCGACGACCTCAGCCAACTCGCGCTCACATGCCTGCACTTGCTGAAAAAAATGGATTTTGATTTTGCCGGCTTATTGCAAGATGTCGCGACACAGCTCGAATCACCCACGTCCAAACATGCCACAGCGATGACGAGCCCCATTGATGCTGAAACCAGCCCCGCTACCGCTAATAGCGATACCGGCAGCGCTGCTGACACCGCCCACCCAAGCCTCAGCACAACAGCAGTGGCAGATAAAAGCACAGGTACAAAGACGAACCAAAATACCAACGCCGATAATGCCAGCGTACCCAACGAGCCCTAATCAAACGCTTCAACGCACATAACAACAGCCGCTTATATTTCTATTCGCTACTTCACTGCACACCACAGCGCGCTTTTGCTTACACTGATATTCACGTCTTCAGTTTCTGGCTATGCGGATCAGCCACGACGATGGTACCGAGATGTCCATCGATCACACCACAGGGAAGGTATCTAACCGAAGCTTTACGTCTCCATCGTATCCGGGGGCTCGCCTGCATGCGGATTCATCAATCAACATGGATAACAGGCAAAAGGATGTGATGGCGACCCGTCAGGGCACCTCGCTCTCCTCGAGCGAACACCCAAAAACTAGTTTCAAGGAGAAAACTAGTGACTATGAAATCACCATTAACCTTACTTATTTCCACACTATTGCTCGCCAGCCCAATGGCCATGGCGGCACCGGTGGCCAAACAATTAGCGGGCCCACCTTCTGAATTTGCCGAGATGGCCGAAGCCGATCTCAGCAAAGCAGCGGTGGAATCCAAAAGCGCGTTAATTCCCATTACCTTAGAGGCCAGCAAAGAGGGCGGCTGGCACTGGGACACCTTGCTTCCTGTCGAAGGCAATAACTTACGTTTGGCCGTATTCACTGGCGCTGCCGACGATTGGAACTTGAGCATGCGCTCGCCCAATCAACGCTTTGCACAACCGCTGAGCACCATGGCAGCCGAGCAAGCCGAAACCTTATTCGGCATGGGCGAAGAAGAATACCCCGCCGACTTTTACAGCTTTGAGAACATTGCATCGGGCGAATGGGCATTCAGCATCGATGCCGCCAGCGCCACCCAGCGCGAAGGCTTTGTGTTAGTGCAAAGTGAAAGTCCGCACCGCTTACTCTCAGCCCAGGTCGAGCGCAATCAAATGCGCGGTCAGCGTATTGCTTTCACCGCCCAGGCACTCACGCTAGACACAGGCTTTGCCGCACAAAAAAATCAGCCGACATGGATGACCCATTCGCTCATGCGAGTCACCGGACCCGATGGTGAAAGCTGGACCGAGCTCATGTTCGACGATGGCTTACACAACGATGGTCGCGCTGGCGACGGCCAATTTGGCGGCGATTTCCTCGCACAAAGCAGTGGCGACTACACCGTTCAAGTGATTGCACAGGGTTTCACTAGCGATGGCGCGCCGGTGCTACGCACTGCCGAGCATTACCTACCGGTGCTGGAATCGTCAGTCAACTTAGCCAGCCAATTTGCCACCAGCAGCATCCTTAGCGATACCCGCCTGGGGGTTCAATTGGCCTTGGAAGATCGCCAAGATCAAAGTCAATATCGCGTAATCGCCGAGGTCTGGGGCCACAACGAACGCGGTCAAGAACAAGCGATTGCTTGGATTGGCGGCATGGTTGAAGCGAAAGGTGGGCAATTGGAGTTAGGTCTGGATGCGCGCTGGATTGGTTTAGCGGGCGTGAGCCAGGATTTTGAGCTGCGCAATGTGCGCATCGAAGATCCTAACCACTTTATTCCGCTCGCGCGCGCTGAAAAGATCACCCTAGACATGCCGCAAATGCCACGCGCGGCCTTTACGCGGGTGAATCAAATTGACGAGGCCATGCGCATGGGTGAACGCCCGGCGGAATTAGCCCAAGGCACCACAGACAGCCCAGCGTTCAACAACGATGCCACAGCAGGTGAAACCCGTGGTTCGGGCTCCGGTTTATTATTAGTACACGGCTACTGTTCGAAAGGCCCATGGAGTGCTGTTGCGGGCCATTTCAGTGGCGAGTCCATCTTTTTGGATTTAAACCAAAACCGCTCGCATAACGATTTCGCCATCCGCATTCGCAACTTCGGCAATCACCTCAATTCCTACGGCATTGTGGCCAGCAGCCAGGGTGGTGCGGCCAGCCTGCATCTCTATACCTATTACTGGAGCGGTTTGGATCGCGCCTCGGGTGGGCGTTTGATTCAATCGGTGGGCACGCCTTACAACGGCACCTCGTTGGCGGGCAATCTGGCCGTATTGGGCCGCGTCTTCGGCCAAGGCTGTGGCCGCAACAGCAACCTTACCTACAGTGGTGCAGCGGCTTGGTTGGCGGGTATTCCCAGCTGGGCGCGGAGAAAAGTTAATTTCTACACCACCCAATTTAGAGATCGCCGCTTCCGCTACGATTACTGCCATATCGTCACCGATTTACTACTGCGTGATCCCGACGATGGCACCACCGAGTTCTCGCGCGGCATCTTAGCTGGCGCGGCTTTCCGTGGTCATAAGATGGGTTGGTGCCACACCGACAACATGCGCTGGCCCGCTCAAACACGGGATTTTTCACGAAATTCCGAAATGAATGCGAACGCCGCCCGATAATTGTTGTCAAAATCAGCGAGAACCTAATTCATTCGGTCTCTCGTACCAAAGGGCACGAACTTACACTCCCTTCAATCCCCCCGCTTTCGGGGGGATTTTTTTATGCATAAACACTTATTTTTTAACGTTTTCCGCCCCAGATAAGATCAAGACTCATCATAAAAGCTCCCTAAACTCCTGCCGAAAAGCTGACAATTAAAGAACATCAAGCCTTCGTTTTAAGCACTAATACGGGTAAGGTGGAGAATCGCGAGAAAAACCAACATAAGTATTTTTGAGGAAAACATATGGCTAAAAGGGATTGGTCAAAAAGAATGGTAGCCGCCGGATTATGGCTATTGTTCAGCACGATTGACATTGCCGCAGCAGCGGTAGATTACGATATCGTTTACGTACGCCAAGTACGCTTTGGCGATGAAACTAACACTACTTGGCCCGAAATCTTTCACCCAGGGCTCATTGACCCTGGTGCCGACCTCATGCTGCTACACCCCGATGGCAGCGAAGAAGTTCTGGTAGATTGCACGGATTGCAGCGTCACCGATCCGGTGATGTCTTTCGACGCCCAGTGGGTGTATTACAGCCTGTTTCACAATATGCAGCCCGATCAACTCAATCATCAGCGCGGATATTTACCGTATGCTGGCGCTGATATCTTCCGCTTAAATCTGAACACACGCGAGATCGAACAACTCACCTTTGGCGAATTCACGCCGAACACCGGCGGGGGGCCATGGGATGAATCAAACCCGGTGAATCCAGGTGGGGGCTTTAATCGACTGGGTTACGGTATTTTGAATCTTGGCCCCATGCCACTGCCCGGCAACCGTTTAGCTTTTACTAGCAACCGTAACGGTTTTATACCGACGAAGCCATTCACAAACCCCGCCATGCAGTTATTCACCATGGATTTGGATGGTGAAAACCTGGATTTCATCGCGCCAATGAACATTGGCTCGGCCTTGCATCCCACCATTTTGAAGGACGGGCGCTTAATATTTTCTAGCTACGAATCCCAGGGTTTACGTGATCGTCGGCTCTGGGGTTTGTGGTCTATCCTGCCCGATGGCCGTGATTGGAAACCGGTGGTCAGCAGTATGAGCGCGCCTGAGGCGTTCCATTTCGCGACACAAACCAGCAACGGTAATATTGTGGTTGAGGCCTACTACAACCTTAATAACAACGGTTTTGGCGCGCTCTACGGTTTGCCCTCAAGCGTGCCCGAAGGAACACCCAGATTCCATAGTCCATTCCCCGCAGAAAACCCAAGCATTGATATCACTTATCGAACCGGGCCCGGCATCTTTCGTATCCCCTTTACACCATGGGGTTATCATGCCATCACTCCTATGACGCATCACATCGATTACGCAGCGCCCGTAGGCGATGACGGTGAACGTGTGGGTAAATTCATGTCCCGCAAGGTGAGATTGACCGAGGTGGCGATGTCATATTTTGAATCAATGAGCGTCCCATCAAAATCTAAATAAAGGGTATTTACGTTTGACCATCGCTGGCTGCTTGTAGACATTTTTTCAAGCCCTCATCC
>JAKSCJ010000415.1 GCA_022360675.1 Lysobacterales bacterium | reverse complement strand
CACTCTGCACCACGCCTTACCCAGCTTCCAAGCCGAAAACATTAAAGAACATTATGAGGATCAAGGGCTAAGAGCAAAAATTAAGCTGCCAAAAGCGGAGTTTGAAGGCATTCAACGCCAGCTGAAAGATGCCAGCGGTGGAGTACTCGTTGTGCGGCCCTCAAGCAACCGTTAAAAGCCCCGAAAACATCCGGAAAAGCAACCATCAAAAAAAGGCCATCTGTTCAAGATGGCCTTTGTGTTAATCGAGTCCGCAGTAAGTAGCACAGCAGTTATTGAACCAGTTCCGGCGGCGCTGCTGGTGTTGGTTCTTCGATATGGATATCCAACGCTTTGCTATCTTGCGAGCTCGCGCTAATTCGCACAGAACCACCATTGGCCAGACGACCAAACAGCAATTCTTCGGCTAAACGCCGTTTGATATGCTTTTGAATCACACGACGCATGGGCCGGGCACCCATGGCCCGCTCGAAACCGTTGGAAGCGAGCCACTGACGGGCACTGGGTTCCACTTCCAAGCTCACATTTTTATCGCCCAGCTGGTTCTCCAGATCCAGTACAAATTTATCCACCACCAGCAATACCGTATCGATATCCAGCGGGTTAAATTGAATAATGGCATCTAAGCGATTGCGGAATTCCGGGCGGAACAGGCGTTTGATTGCCTCCATGCCATCGGTGGAATGATCTTGTTGGGTGAAACCGATACCGCGACGACTCACCTCTTCCGCCCCCGCATTAGTGGTCATAATTAAGATCACATTGCGGAAGTCGGCCTCGCGGCCATTGGTATCGGTGAGTTTGCCGTGATCCATCACTTGCAAAAGCAAGTTGAATACATCGGGATGCGCTTTCTCGATTTCATCCAACAGCAAGACCGCGTGAGGGGTTTTGGTTACAGCCTCAGTGAGCAAGCCACCTTGGTCAAAACCCACATATCCCGGCGGAGCGCCGATGAGCCGAGAAACGGTATGTGCTTCCATGTATTCCGACATATCGAAGCGAATCAACTCAATGCCCATAGTCATGGCCAATTGGCGCGTGACCTCGGTTTTACCCACACCGGTAGGGCCGGCGAAGAGGAAAGAACCGATGGGTTTATCGCTATCACCCAAACCCGAACGTGACAGCTTAATGGCCGAGCCCAGCGTTTCGATGGCTTCGTTCTGACCAAACACCACCATTTTCAGATCGCGCTCTAAGGTGGCCAGGGCTTCACGGTCATTACGCGACACGCGACGTGGCGGTATGCGAGCCATTTTGGAGATAATCTGCTCGATGTTCTCCTCATCTAAGCGCTCGCAGCGCTCCTCCGGTGCTTTTAAGCGCTCGGCTGCACCGGCTTCGTCAATCACATCGATCGCTTTATCGGGCAGCTGACGATCATGGATATGGCGTGCCGCCAACTCCACAGCCATTTGCAGGGCGCCATCGGTGTATTTCACTCCATGGTGTTCTTCGAAACGAGAGCGTAAACCGTGGAGAATTTCGATGGTATCGGAGATGGAAGGCTCCATCACATCAATTTTCTGGAAACGACGCGCCAAGGCACGATCTTTCTCGAAAATGCCGCGATATTCTTGGAAGGTGGTAGAACCAATGCAACGTAACTCACCATTGGCCAACACCGGCTTGATGAGGTTTGAAGCATCCATCACACCACCAGAAGCCGCACCAGCACCAATAACCGTGTGGATTTCATCAATGAATAACACTGCGTTTTCGTGCTTAGCCAGTTCAGCCAATAAGGCCTTCAGACGCTGCTCGAAATCACCGCGATATTTAGTGCCGGCCAACAATGCGCCCATATCGAGAGAATAGATCGTCGCGCCTAGGAGCACATCGGGTACCTGTTCTTCGACAATGCGGCGCGCTAAACCTTCGGCAATCGCCGTTTTACCTACACCCGCTTCACCCACAAGTAAGGGATTATTCTTACGCCTGCGGCACAAGACCTGAACCGTGCGTTCCACCTCGTGATCGCGACCAATCAAGGGATCGATACGATCTTCTTTGGCCTTTTCGTTCAGGTTGGTAGCAAATTGCTCCAGTGGGCTTTCGTCTTTACCGCCGGGCTCTTCAGTGAGTTTTAGCGGTTCCTCGGGAGATTGGCGATCTTCAGGACGCACGCCGTGGGCGATGAAATTCACCACGTCTAAGCGTGTGATGCGCTGGCGATTCAATAGCCAGACCGCATGGGAGTCTTTTTCATTGAAAATGGCAGCCAATACATTGGCGCCTTGAACTTCCGCTTTACCAGACGACTGCACATGGTAAAGCGCGCGTTGGAGCACACGCTGGAAACCCAAAGTGGGTTGCGTGTCTCGGTTATCATCAGCGGCCAGTTCGGGGACAGTTTCGTTCAGCACATCGCGTAAATCGATGGCGAGCTGTTCCAGATCCGCATTACAAGCCTTCAGCACTTCGGCCGCTGAGGGATTTTCCAGTAACGCCAGCAATAGGTGTTCCACCGTCAAGAACTCATGACGGGCTTCGCGTGCATGCCGGTACGCCTGGCTGATACTGCGTTCTAAATCCCTGCTGAACATATTCGCTTGACCTCCGCCTTAAGCTTCCTCCATCGTGCATTGCAGGGGATGTTCATGACTTCTGGAGTAATCACTCACCTGCACCACTTTGGTTTCAGCAATTTGATAGCTAAATACGCCGCATACCCCTTTGCCCTTGGTATGTACATGCAACATGATTTGCGTGGCCCGATCCTGGGGCATGGAGAAGAACTTCATCAGTACTTCGATCACAAAATCCATCGGCGTATAGTCGTCATTCAGCAACACCACTTTGTAAAGCTGTGGCTCCTTAAGCTCGGGAATGGCCTCAGCAACCTCGGTGCCGCCTTCGTGTTGTATCTTCTCCTCGGTCATTGGCTCCTGCGCCTGTGGTAAGAGTTTTTGGTGGTTTCAATGGCTTCAGTGCGCCTTGTTTGTCAGAAACTATACTGGCAAGCCCGCAATACAAACCCGCCCTTTTCTAAACAACCCCAAGAATTCTGGGGGCCATTGGCGTTGAATCAATGCCTTCATCAGTAAAAGTTTACGCCCTAACGCCACCTTACCGATACCACAACCACTGCACGTAAAGCTTATAGCACTGAACGTCAAGAATTCGGCCACTTGGGTAAGCAATGGCAAATTTATCGAGTAGACGGTCATTATTTGCCACCGAAGCCGACACCATATTGCCAGCAGCTCACCCAAGCTAACGAATCTTGACTCTCTAATCACTAAGACTGACTTCCTTTTGCATCAGTTCCAACGGCGCATGCATCCTTCAGCTCCGCTCTTTATTATCGACGATATTCAGCCGCCGCTTCGTTTTTACACCTCACAACAAGTGCCGAGGTCTTAACTCTTGGTGCCACTAGTATGCGAGCAATAGGGCACTACATCTTAAAAGCAAGCCCGCGAAAACCGTTGGCTTACAGCCACTCAAGATATGGTTACAATTGATACACTAACAGCGTACTAGCACGCTACCATAGCCCTGGTAAATATTGAAGCTAAACGCTTGCAGCATTTCACTCATTACCCCTTGCGCGCTGTGTTTACATTCCCCATATTGCGCTTATGAATCAGCACAAAGAATTAACCATGGTTGCTATGTCTGGCGGGGTCGACTCTTCGGTCAGTGCATGGCTCATGCGCGAGCAACAGCGCCCAATTGCTGGCATGTTCATGAAGAACTGGGAAGAGGAAGATCCACAAGGACATTGCCCAGCCGACGAGGACGTTCGTGACGCCCGAGAAGTGGCCGACTTACTCAAGATTCCCTTTCATGCACGCAATTTTGCGGTGGAGTATTGGGATCAGGTCTTCAGCCATTTTTTAGACGAATACGCCCGTGGCCGCACGCCGAATCCCGATATTTTGTGTAACCGCGAAATCAAGTTCACCACTTTTGTGGAACATGCCGAAGATTTAGGTGCCAGCACCATTGCAACGGGCCATTATTGCCGCAAAAGAACGATCGACGGCCAGCCCCTATTACTAAAGGGACTGGACGAAAATAAAGACCAGAGCTACTTTTTACACGCACTCAGTGCATCACAGCTGGCGCGTGCTGAGTTTCCCATCGGGGAGCTGGAAAAAAGCAAAGTACGCGATCTAGCCAAGCAGGCTGGCATTCCTGTCCATGCCAAGCGCGATAGCACGGGCATCTGCTTCATCGGCGAGCGCCAGCTTAAAGGTTTTTTGGGTCGCTATTTAGGTGAAAAACCCGGCGTCATTAAAACCACCGACGGCCGCACCATTGCCCAACATCCGGGTGTGCATTTTTTCACGCTTGGCCAACGGCAAGGTTTAGGTATCGGTGGCGTTAAAGGTGCCTTGGAAGCGCCTTGGTATGTCATCGGCAAAGATATCGACAGCAAGGTAATGACGGTCTCGCAAGAGCACGATCACCCAGCCTTGCTATCGACAGAGCTAACCGCTTTGCACACCAATTGGATTAACGGCGCGCCTAAAGCGGGTACTCAGTTATGCGCAAAAGTTCGTTATCGCCAAGAAGACCAAGCCTGTGTGCTGAGTGAGGTGAATACCGATGAAGGCTTTTGCCGTATTCGTTTTGAAACCCCGCAGTGGGCAGTGACCCCTGGACAATCCGTCGTGTTTTACGATGGTGATGTATGCCTTGGAGGAGGTGTCATCGAATGGACCAACGCAGCAGCCATTTGAGCTCTACCCCCACACGCCCGGCTCCCGCTGAACTGGAGCCCTGCTTGGCGCTGGGTGGCTTATTTCAAGCCACCGCTCAAGTGCACCGAATTGCCACCATTGGCAGTGCTGATCCAATGCAAGTATCGGTGTGCTTATCCAGTGTCTTGAATTTAAACCCAGACAACACCCAAGAAATCTTTGGCCCCCCCAGTGCTTTACGCCATGGCCTGGAGTTTTTGAAAGCGGTGTTGAGCGGTAAGGCTCCCCATGCCGAACCTTTACGCCTGGCGGTGGCCGTGCTCCAACTAGAGCGTCGCTTTCAACGCAGCCCACGGCAACAGCAAGCGCTGGGTCGTGAGCTAGAGTTACTCGCGCAGACGGAAGGCGTTATGGATCATCCCGCCGCCGAGGAAACGGTGGCGCAGCTGGCCGATGCCTGGGTTCAACACGTAGGCAGTGTTCAGCCGCGTATTATGGTGAGCGGGAATCCGCAGTATTTGAAAGATCCCGATAACCAATCGTTGATCCGTTCTTTGCTGCTGGCAGGTTTGCGCGCGAGCGTGCTATGGCGTCAAGTGGGCGGTAGCCGCTGGCGTTTGTTGTGGCAACGTAAACGCTATATACAGGCCACACAATATTTGCTGCGCGCTTAAACTTAAGTACATACAATCCAGCTGCCTGGATACACACGTCTTATCGTACCGTGGGGTGCGTTAAACCACCCACGGCACACTATGCTTTAGTCGTAAATCCCCGCCTTCTCCATCGAACCGATGAGCGCTTGTAACTGCATTTTGATACAATAGTGAGTTTGTTATTTGTTGGGCGCAATGCGTCTGGGAATACACTGGCTCCGATTCTTGAATGATAGTTTTTTAAGCCATCGCTAATTTGATGCCATGGCTTACTTTAAATTTCTACATTCAGGCTTCTTGCTTGCCGTTACACCACCCAGATTCGCTGTTTTCGAGTTTTACGCTCGCGCTGACCTTTCTAGGGTGGTTGGCACGGGCAGAAGCGAGCAGTCGATCAAGGCATGTGGGCGATATTCAAGAAGTGTCAGGGAAGCACAGCTTGGTTTGGGTCAATAGCAACGGGGACTCATCAAAAGCTGCGGTTTTCTAAGGCAATAGCCGTGATTCTCTACCAGCATCCTTTAACCGGAGGTACGGATGAGCGATTCGTTTTCATGTCAAAGCACCCTTAGCGTCAATGGCCGCGATTACACAATTTGGAGCCTGGAAAAACTAGGCAGCCAACATAATGTAAAACGCCTGCCCTACACCTTGCGCGTGCTATTGGAAAATTTACTGCGTCACGAGCAAGATGGCGCAGTCACCCCGGATGACGTTCACGCCATCCTCAACTGGGACCCTAAAGCGGCACCCAGCCAAGAAATCGCTTTCACTCCGGCGCGCGTTGTTCTGCAAGACTTCACCGGTGTTCCTGCCGTGGTGGATCTGGCCGCTATGCGCGATGCGATGAAGCAACTGGGTGGTAATCCTGAGTTAATTAACCCGCTGTCGCCTGCTGAGTTGGTCATTGATCACTCCGTCCAAGTGGACGAGTTCGGCAAGATGGACGCGCTGGATCTCAACACTCAAATCGAATTCAAGCGCAATGAAGAGCGCTATGGCTTCTTGCGTTGGGGCCAAGGCGCGTTTGAAAACTTCAGCGTGGTTCCGCCCAACACCGGTATTGTTCACCAGGTGAACTTGGAATTCTTAGCACGCGTTGTCTTCGGCGCTGATAAGAAAGGCCAACTGCAAGCGTATCCCGACACCGTTGTTGGTACCGACTCCCACACCACCATGATCAATGGTATCGGTGTTTTGGGTTGGGGCGTAGGCGGTATCGAAGCCGAAGCAGCCATGCTGGGTCAGCCGGTAAGTATGCTGATTCCGCAGGTAGTGGGCTTCAAACTCGACGGCAAACTGCCCGAAGGCACCACCGCCACCGACTTGGTATTAACCATCGTTGAAATGCTGCGCGCCCATGGCGTGGTAGGTAAATTCGTTGAATTCTTCGGCGACGGCCTGACCAATCTGCCCCTGGCCGATCGTGCCACCATCGCGAACATGGCACCCGAATACGGCGCGACCTGTGGCTTCTTCCCCTTAGACGACGAAGCTTTGCGCTACCTGCGTTTGTCGGGTCGTGACGAAGATTCCATTGCTCTGGTCGAAGCTTATGCCAAGCACCAAGGCATGTTCCGTCAAGATGGCGAAGAAGCGGCTGAATACACCGCCGTTCTGGAATTAGACGTTAGCACCGTACAGCCCAGCCTAGCCGGTCCTAAGCGTCCGCAAGATCGTATCTTGTTATCCAACGCCAACAGCCAATACCAAAAAGATAGCGAAGCACTGAAAGCAGGCCGTAGTGGCTCTGGCAGCGCTGAAGTT
>JAKSCJ010000381.1 GCA_022360675.1 Lysobacterales bacterium | reverse complement strand
TCCTGCCTTTGATCACTGCACTCGCATCCTTGCGAGTGCTCGCCTGCGTTTTGTTGAGGTCGATGGGGTTAATTGGCTTCTAGCTACACTTAAGCGCTTCTGCTTTTAGTCAGTATCTAAGATTTACTGAGCAAAAACCTCACCCAGGTTCTTAACCTCTTCCCAAAGAAATTTAGATAAACCGTAGGCAATGCTCAGCCAGGACGGCTGAGCAAGTATTCATGGGCTAAGAGCCTTTGAATGCGTGTGCCGTGAGCTTCACGCTCACACAAAACTCAATTTAAAAATCCAAGGCGCTTTTGGGTACTTTTCCCGCTGTTGGGAAAAGTACCTCGCCGCCGCGCAGTGGCCTAACAAAAGACACAAACCTCAAGGCGGCGAAACAAAAATAAAAGCATGAAGTTACTTCAAAACCTCCAACTCCCTCCCAACCTTCGTAAACGCCGCAATCGCCCGATCTAAATCCTCACGGCTGTGGGCCGCTGAAACCTGTACGCGAATGCGAGCTTCGCCTTTGGGCACAACGGGGTAGAAGAAGCCAATCACATAGATGCCTTCTTCCAGTAGTCGTGCCGACATTTTCTGAGCTAATACCGCATCGTACAACATTACGGGAACGATAGAGTGCACGCCTTCTTTGATGTCGAAGCCAGCGGCGCTCATTTGTTCGCGGAAGTAGCGGGTGTTGTCTTCGAGCTTGTCACGCAGTTGGGTGCTGGCGGTGAGTAGTTCGAAGACTTTTAACGACGCAGCCACCAAGGGTGGCGGTAGGGAGTTAGAGAACAAATACGGGCGTGAGCGTTGGCGTAGTAAATCGATAATAGGTTGACGCGCGGTGGTAAAGCCGCCAGAAGCACCGCCTAAAGCTTTGCCTAAGGTGGAGGTGAAGATATCCACCTTATCCATCACACCGTGGTATTCGGCAGAACCACGACCCGTGGCACCCACAAAGCCGGTGGCGTGGCTGTCGTCGACCATGATCAAGGCGTTGTAGCGCTCGGCCAGTTCGGCAATTTTATCTAACTGCGCGATGTAGCCGTCCATGCTGAATACGCCGTCGGTGGCGATTAAGCGCGTGCGGCAGTCTTGGGTGTTCTTTAAGGCTTCTTCCAAGGCGGCCATATCGTTATTGGGGTAACGATGACGTTGGGCCTTACATAAACGAACGCCATCGATAATCGAGGCATGGTTAAGTGAATCAGAAATGATCGCGTCTTCGGGGCCTAGCAGGGTTTCAAATAAACCACCGTTGGCATCGAAGCAAGAGGTATAGAGAATGGTGTCGTCGGTGCCGAAGAATTCGGAGATTTTATTCTCCAGCTGACGGTGCATATCCAGCGTGCCGCAAATAAAGCGCACCGATGCCATGCCAAAACCGTATTCATCCAAGCTGGCTTTTGCCGCTTCGATGATATCCGGGTTGTCGGCTAAACCTAAGTAGTTATTAGCGCAGAAGTTTAAGACCTCGCTGCCGCCTTGAACCTGAATCGCCACGCGTTGCGGGGTCACGATTTCACGTTCTTTTTTGTACAAACCCTGTTCGTCGATTTCTACTAGGGTTTCTTTAAAACGTTGTAATGCTGCGTTGTCGCTCATGACGAATCCTAAAAACTGAGTTAAATCAGCTCTTAAGTCAACGGCCGTAGAACACGGCCGTAACAGGAATAAAAGCTGACGAATAGAATGAGGTTTAAGCGGCTTTAGGCTTAATTTCGCCGGTCCAGTCGCACACCACCTTGCCACATTGGCCTTTAGCCATAAGCTCAAAACCTTCTTGGAAGTCTTCGATGGCAATGTGATGGGTCAAGGTTTTATGCAGTGGGAAACCGGTGAGCACCATTTGCGTCATCTTGTACCAGGTTTCATACATACGACGACCATAAATGCCGTGTAATTCCAAACCTTTGAAGATCACCTGATCCCAATCCACACCCGTGCCCTTGGGCAAAATACCCAGTAAGGCCACCTTGCCACCGTGATACATGTTTTGCAGCATGCTATCGAACGCCATGGCATTGCCCGACATTTCTAAACCGATGTCGAAACCGTCGATATTCAGC
>JAKSCJ010000426.1 GCA_022360675.1 Lysobacterales bacterium | reverse complement strand
GCATTGATAAACAAAGCCACTGCTATGTAAGTAGCAGTGGCTTTATTTTTTCAATGTAATGCTTTAATCCCGATTAACCCGCTCAAATAAAAACCTTCCCAATATACCTTGGTCGGGTTGGTCGATGAAGAAACCATTAACACCTAAGCTGAGGAGTTGGATGACTTCGCCGTTGATACTTTGGGCTTGGCCGTTGGGGTGTAGGGTGAGGAAGTTTTCTTCAGCTCTTAGGGTGTAGGGATGAACCAGTAGGCCGGCTGCGATGGCTTGGCTGAGGAAGGGGTGGACTTGGGCATTGAGTTGGTTGTTGATTTGAGCTTGTCCGTCGCCATTGCCGTCGACAGGTTGATCTAAGCGATCGCGTAGTAAGAAGCTGTTTTTCCACGGGCCTAAGCCACTGGCGTAATGATTGGCGATGTAGTTCAGTACAGCTTCGTTGGCCAGTGCGCTGTAGCCTGTGGTTTTGGTGATGTTGATTAAATCGTTTAAGCCACCGTAAATAGCGTTGAGGTTGGCACCTTGTTGGGCGTTGTAGACCATATCGTAGGGGCGTGAAAAGCTGCTTTGGGGTTGTACAAAGCGATCGGTAATATCACCAAATAATTGAACTAAAGGAAATTCCACACCAGCCGCAGGCATGATGTCTTGAGCCAGTTCAATCAGGTTTTCCACTTCGAACGATTGAATAAATACACGATTGGCATCGGTGAAGTTCAGTGCTATTAGTTCATCGATGAGTAACTGACCCAATGAAATATTAATGGCACTGCCATCGAAGTGACGACCTTCTTTAGCGAAGAACGTGGGATGTTTGGTTTCGGGGTAAATACCCACACGGCGGCCGGTGAAGCGCTGTTCACGGCGTACTAAATCGATAATCTCGGCCAGGGTGGGAATTTCAAAACGATTATCAAAGCGCGTGTTATCGGGGCGAATTTCGGGAATTCGCTCGCGGGCGCGTAGTGTTTTGATTTCAGCTAAGGTGAAGTCTTCACTAAACCATCCGCTGGTGGCTACGCCATCGATGAACTTGGTAGTGCGACGCGCGGCAAATTCGGGATGATCGGCTACATCGGTGGTGCCGCTAAGTTCGTTCTCGTGCCGGGCAATGAGGTGGCCGTCGCGGGTGGCAACTAAATCGGGCTCGATAAAATCGGCACCCTGGCGAATGGCCAAGCGATAGGCGGCCAAGGTGTGTTCGGGGCGATAGCCGCTGGCACCGCGATGGGCAATGACGATTAAATCATCGGCCTGGCGCTGCGGGAAAATCGCACGAGTGCCTGATTTCGGTTCGGTATTACTCAGCTTTGCCGAGCGCTCGATATCACTGAAATGCTGGGCCCAACTATGGTTCGGGCTCAACATGAATAAAACAAAGACCAATAAAAGAAAGAACGCCGCTTGCTTAAGCTTGGCGCTGGTATTGAATGCAAACATCATCACTACCCTGTGTGTTTGTTGGTTATGGTTGCTTCTGGTGCCTAGGCTCGAAGCAGCCAAAGCCGCAAGCTTGGCAAATGTATTTGACAGAGCAGTGACGTTTTGATGTCGGTTTGTTGACTCGATGCAAGATAAAAAAAGCGCGGACATTGCTGCCCGCGCCTGACTGTGCCCTCGTTAGGGACTTTGTGCACTTAAACGATCAGATGATTCATTGCTTGATTGAACCAACGTGAGCTTTAAGTTTTCGTGCTCGGTTAAGACGCTTGTAGATTATTCCAATAACATCTGCGTTAGGTTTTCGAGCGCAACGGGATCATCGCTTTCGGCGAGGTAAATTAAAGCTTGTTGCCGAACCGACATGGGATACGGCGCTTTGCTAAGCTTCAATAATAACTCGGTGCTGGCTGCATCTTCGTCGTCGTTGAGTTCGGCTAGGGTTAAAGCAATTAGGGTTTCGTCTTGCGTGTGGTCTAAACGCTCTACAGCGTGTTTTAAAGCACGCTCACGATCACGCTCGAATAAACCGTGCCATACCGCCACACCAATTTCTTCTTGATATTCGTCTTCACTCAAACGCCATAAGGCAGGTACAACACCGGGGTGATTCATCATCGCCATGGCGTGAGCCGCGCCATTGGCCAGGCGCTGTGGATGGGTTTCGTCCTGGATGAGTTCATTGAAAAAACTCAGTGTACGATCGTCTTCAAACTCGGCCATGGCGAACACCGCTTGTTGCCGTTGTTCGAGATTCCCATCGTTTAAGATTAAACCTTCCAAGCGTTGTCGTGAGGCTTCGCTGCCATGATTAGCCAGCGCATAGCCAATCATTTCACGGCTGTGACCTTGAGGAAGTGTTTGCAGTAAACGATCCAAACCTTCGTAGCGCGCTTGGCTAGGCGTTTCACTCAAACCGAAAATAGCCTGGATGGCGATATCTTCATTGTCGTTAGTGGCTAAATTGACTAGTGCTTCAGTTGCATAAGCATCTTTATGATGTGCAATGCCATTGATTGCTTGGTGCTGTACATCTTCGTGGTGGTCTTGCTTAACGAGTTGAGTCAGCCACTGAATGCTTTGCTGCTCGGTTACACCATCAAATAACTGTACTGTGGCTCCCTGCCCGTTAATGGTGCAGTGTTCGCCCACGGCAAAGAGTTGCTCTACTTTGTCTTGGTTTAAGTACGCCAGTATGTAGAGTTGGTCGTCGTTGGGTGAACCTCCACGAGTGCCGAAGGAGCGCACTTCTTCACCCAGGGTGCAGCCGGTGGCGAATGACTGCGTTGCTGTTTTTGCATTGTTGCGATCGATATGAAAGTCGAAACAACAAGGTGCTGATTGCTGGTTGATATGTGGTACCCGGTAAGCAACCCAACCCGAGCTTTGTTGTAACTGCTCGATAGCACCTTGGTGTGTTTCAGCCTTTAACTGCTGCCAGCTTTGGGGCACTACCTTGCTTGTGCGCTGTGCTGAGTCGCCGCCAGGATAACTCATGGCAGTGCCAGGAAAGATGCTTAAAGCCAGGCTCATAGCGCCGATCAGTGTGCTGGTTTTCATGAGATTGTTTGTATTCATTATGAACGCTCCAGCAGTTCGAATAACAACTCGCGCACTTCAGGACGATCGGAATGCACCAGGGCTTGTAAGATCTCGGTTTTGAGTTCGGGATCTTTCTCTTTACGCATGAGTTCTAGCAAGGTGTCGATATCGTCACGAATCATGAAGGCGTGAATTAAGGCTTCGCGCTCGTCTTTGTCATTAGCTTTTTCATAACGACCTTTTAGAATGTCATCTACTTTAGGGTC
>JAKSCJ010000288.1 GCA_022360675.1 Lysobacterales bacterium | reverse complement strand
GAGCTGGGTTATTTCAGCTACGGCGGTTCCACCTTGGTGCTGGTGTTCGAAAAAGGCATGATCGAACAATTTGAAGCCCACGAGCCCAAACAGGGAGAAGGCTATAGTGCTAACTGCAAGGTGGAAGAGGCTTGTAAGGTGGCTGATGGCTGCCTGATGGTGCGTGGCCAGATTGCTACCGCACGCCTACGCTGAGCGTCAGTATGAGCAATGCAAAAAAGCCGGGAATCGCACCCGGCTTTTTTTAATGATTCTGCCTTAGGCTTTACTCAGCCAAGTTTAAAACCACCAAAGGCGAGGGACGTTTTTCGCTGCTCACCAAAATGCGTTGAGCATCGGCATACACCAGCGATTCGGCCTGACGCAGGCCGGGTAATACATATTCCGTTGGTGTGCCTGCTAGTGCTTCAGCCCAGCTTTGGCCCTCAGCACGAGGAAAGACAAAAACCGAGCGATAGGTGAGAACGGCCGCCGAACGGCCATCGGGGGCCAGGTCGAAGGCGGTGGGCTGGGAACTCCATTTACCGAATACCGGTTGGGCTTTCAAAATCCACTCAGGTGGTGGCGGGATTTTGTCGGCATCGCCCAGGTATTCTGCCGTTAGTAACTCGCCAGCATAATCCAGCGTCAGTGGAATTCGATACAAACGTGCGGGTTTATCGCGTTTGGTGAGAATATAAATGCTGCCTTCTTCGGCGTCGACGGCAATGCTTTCGCTATCGCGCGGGCCTTCGGGATACACAAAGCGGTAACTTAATGTGGGTTCGCGGCTTTGGGTGGTGATGTCGGCTTGCCAATCGGGCTCTTCAATGAGGTGAAGTTGTAGCTCGGGGTGCTTGGCGTCGTTGTCGCCCACATCGGCCACTAAAATCCAAGCTTTGCCTTGCCAATGGAAACTGGTGATATCTTCCCAGTCGCGATTGTTGGTGGCCTTTAAGGTGAGCTTGCCCATGTGCTGACCTTTGGCGCTAAAAGCGTAGAGTTCGGCACCGCTGCCGCTATCGTTGTGTGCCCAATAATCGGGCTTACCCACATGGGAGCGGGCCAAGCCGCTGATTTCATCGAGTTCTTCTGAGGCCACCATGCCCACATGAGACCAGGGCGCTTTCGCGTCGAGCTGAACTGCTGGCTTTAAATGATAGGCGTGAACCACGGCGATCAGGCCGATGGCTGCCAAGGTGATAATGATGAGCTTGGTTTTCATACTGATACCTTATCGTTGTCGTGCCCGGCGTGTTGACGCCGTGATCGCCTGTTATTGTGCTTGCCCATTGACTGGTTTTGTTCACCAGAAACCACTCGATAGAGAAACTGTTTATAGAGAAGTCAATTACAGCACAGGGAGTTTGTACGGTGCGCCCGCTTGTTCACGTACCAAGCGCGGTACTAAATAACCCGAGAGCTGTAATCGAAGTTGCTCCATAATGACCTGGGCTTGTGTCGAATTCACTTCAAAATGCGCGCTGCCTTTCACCCGATCTAACAAATGCAGGTAATACGGCAGTACTCCGGCTTGGTATAAGGCCTGCGCCAAATTGGATTGCGCGGGTGCCGAGTCGTTCACTCCTTTCAGCAACACACTTTGATTGAGCATATGCGCCCCGGCATGACGCCACCGTTGCAAAGCATTCACGGTGGCCGCGTCCAGCTCTTGGGCGTGGTTGCAATGCACCACCACGGCTAAAGGCCAGGGTAGTTGTTGGGTCCAGGCCAGTAGATCGTCGGTGATGCGATCGGGCAACACGATGGGCAGCCGTGTATGAATACGTAAACGTCGAATATGCGGGATTTGCGCCAATTGTTCGCTGAGCTGGCGCAATTGGCGGGTGCGTAGTAATAGCGGATCGCCGCCGCTTAAGATCACTTCATGGATATCTGCATGCTGGGCGATATAGTCCAGTGCCGGTCCAAACTGGGCGCTGGCGGCACTTTGGCCACTGTACGGGAACTCACGCCGGAAGCAATAGCGACAATTAATGGCGCAAGCGCCGGTGGCGATAAGCAATACCCGGCCTTGGTATTTATGTAACAAGCCCGGCACTTTGCTGCTGGCCAGATCGCCCACCGGATCGCTTAGATAATAATCGGGCGAGTGGGCTTCATCCTTTAGGGGCAGCACCTGGCGCAGTAATGGATCAGCAGTGTTGCCACGCTCCATACGCTCAACAAAGGCGTGGGGTACACGAATGCGAAATTGCTGATGGCCCTCTTGAGCGCCTTTCAACAGCTCAGGAGGCAACGCCAAAGCCTCTAATAAAGCTTCAGGCGTGTTAATGGCTTGTTGCAGCTGATGACGCCAATTCGGCTTGCTGGGCAACAATTGCTGACTCAACGG